>JAZUAR010000127.1:0-1988 GCA_045638055.1 Candidatus Avispirillum sp. | reverse complement strand
CAACATTCGCTGCCTACACCTCATCCACCACTACCGTGGTCCCCCTTCCCCTCAAGGGGAAGGCAACAAACCGATAAACCCGAATTTACTAAACAGAAACAACAAAAAAGAACTCCTGTACACAGGAGTTCTTTTTTGTTGGAAAATATTATCTCGCCTCAGGCACGTCAGCGCTTCCGAGGCCGAAGCTAACGGTGATGGCTTCATCAACGGCTCTCATTTGCCCGTCGTCGAGATGGCCCATTTTTTCCTTTAAGCGCTTCTTATCGATGGTGCGTATCTGCTCGAGAAGCACCACGGAATCCCGCTGAAGGCCCACTTCTGCACCGTAAACGTCTATATGAGTGGGCAGGCGGCTTTTTGAAAGTTTGCTGGTGATGGCGGCGGCAATAACGGTGGGGCTGTGTCTGTTGCCCACGTCGTTCTGAACTATAAGTACAGGCCTCAGCCCTCCTTGCTCACTGCCCACCACGGGGCTGAGATCTGCATAAAAAATATCTCCTCGTCTGACTGTCACAATATCACTCTCCGCTTTTTAAAACTTCCTTTTCTGTCTTTAGTATTTCCGAGGAGGAGTGGGGTTAATCACAACAGTGAAAAAATCATCCCTTGATATTGTATTCAGTTTGAGTCGCAGTTGTCAGCGGCAGATTTCCTTTGATTAGTATATCGAAAATGAAGTAGATCCCGACCGAGAAATCCTCGGTCGCCCCTGCGGGGTTCGACTGCGCCCCCTTAAGTCATCCTGAGCGTAGAAAAACACCCCGGTGGGGTGTTTTTCGCAGTCGAACCTAGTGCGAATATAATGAAAACCGAACTTGTTGCTCATTCTATTCGCACAAGACTTCGCTTTTGGCGAAGTGTAAGTACAGTAAAATCTTTTTTAGGGAGGGCACCGAAGGTGGGATCTGTTTATGGGGGCTTCGCTCAGGATGACGCATAAAATGTTCGCTTTTACTCCCCAAGGATATCCTTGATAACCTCGCCTGCGAGAATATATCCTGCTACGGGGGGAACAAAGGAGCAGCTTGCGGGAACTGTGCGGCGGTGTGCATCTCCGGGAGCGGAGGTCTTTCTCGGCTCCTCGTCAGACCATACAACCTTCAGCTTTTTGATTCCTCTTGCCTTCAGCTCGCGGCGCATTACCTTTGCAAGAGGACATACGGAGGTCTTGTAGATATCAATAACGCAAAGGCGGGAGGGGTCGACCTTGTTGCCCGTGCCCATTGAGCTGATAACGGGCACTCCTGCGTTTTTCGCGCCCTCAATAATGGAGAGCTTTCCCGAAACCGTGTCGATGGCATCGATTATATAATCGTATGCCGAGAAATCAAACTCGTGTGCGTTTTCGGGAAGGAAGAAGATATCGTGGCAGGTAACCTTTATATCGGGGTCGATATCCGCAATTCTCTGCGCGGCAGCACGGGTCTTGTCCATGCCCACAGTTGAATGAAGGGCAACTATCTGGCGGTTGATGTTGGATTCGGAGACCTTGTCGCAGTCGATAAGGTCAAGTCTTCCAATTCCCGCTCTCGCAAGAGCCTCAACGGCGGCGCCGCCAACTCCGCCGATGCCGAAAACGGCAACGCGGGCAGTCTTTAATTTATCAATTGCCTCTTCTCCGAAAAGAAGGGCTGTTCTTGTATACTGTTCTTTCATAATAATCTCCATTCCGTTTATATTAAAATTATACTTTTGCGCAGGGCCTTTGTCAATGTTGACTCGTGTGTTTTTTTACTGTATAATATTCATATAATAACATGAACGGAGTTATCCCATGGCAAGAAGAAAAAAGAGAGAGGCGCTTATGGGCAGAGCCATAATCACCCTCGGAATTGCTTTTAAATTAATACAGATAATCGGCGCTGCGGCAGGACTTCAGGCCCTTTCGGGCACTGTGATGACGATTCTGACCACCTGCTTTCTTGTAGGCGGTCTTGCGGTCCTCGCAAGTGAGAATATTAATATAACAGGCGCCTTCGCACTTA
>JAZUAR010000126.1:0-6390 GCA_045638055.1 Candidatus Avispirillum sp. | reverse complement strand
TGCCTTCTTATCCTCATACTTGAGAGTGAGCTTGGAGCCCTTAACGTTGAGGGTGATCTCAGCCTTTTCTGCAGGGAAGTATGCGGGGGGCTGGATGCGAACGCCTGCGATGGAGGGATGGATACCGAAGCCGTAGCGGATAGTTTCCTTGACGAGAACCGCACCGCTTCCTGTATGCCAGTCGCCCATGGACTCGCCGTCCATGCCGTAATCTGCATTCTCGCAGTAGGAGTTAGGCATTACGAAGGAGGACATTGTGCAGTTATCGTGAGTGATTACTGCAGTCTTTTCGATTTCCTCCCATGCGCGCTCAGGCTCGCCCATCTCGAAGAGTGCCATTGTACCGAAAAGGCTTCCGTGTGCGTATGCACAGCTGTTCTCGTATGTACCGGGAACGATAGCTGCGATACGGCCTACACCCTTACAGTCGCGGGGGAATGCAACGTCGAATGTCTTGAGACCGTACTTGGAGGAAACGGAATCCATACAAGCCATGATGGAGGACTTGAGGGAGGGATCACGACGGAGGAATCCTGTGATCGCCCAGAAGGAGTTGGATGTGAGGGAGTAACGGGAAGCGCCGTCGGGATCGTTCCAGGAGCCAACCTTATAGCCGATCTTATCGCCCCAGCCGTGGATAACCTTTCTCTCACCCGCCTCGTTAGTAACGATAGCGTGCTCCTCAAGGCCCTTCTCGATTGCCTCTGCTGCTGCCTTATACTTTGCGATCTCTGCATCGTAGCCGCCAACCTTAGCGAGGATCTCAGACATCTCACGGAGGTTCTGGTAGAACTGGAGAGTTGCCATAACGGTTACGCCGCTACCGAACTCCTCGCCCTCGTCCTCAGTATCGCCGAGGCCGTCGAGAGCATCGTTCCAGTCGCCGAAGAGAACGCGAACACAGCCTGTGCCGTACTCGTTGTCGATCTTAGAGAAGAGATAGCCCATGATTCTGAGAAGGTGGCAGAGAACGGTATCGCGCTCTTCGCTTCTCTTGGCGCTTGTCCAGATCTCGTCCTCGCCTGCTTCGATATAGCCGCAGACCTCATCGAGAATGGAGTAGTCGCCTGTATATGCAAGGTATGTATAAACTGTGGAGATTACCCAAACGCCCTGGTCGATATATTTCTCAAGAGAAACGGGAACGGGTGCTGTAGGATCATCGGGAACGGAGAACATTCTGGGGGGACGGCCTGTAACGAGGATACAGTTGAGAGCATTGAGGATCTTCTCGCGGGAGAGCTCAGGCTGCCAGATAAGAGCGCCCTCAAGCTGCTGGAATACGTCGCGGATACCGAGGTATGCGCCTGCGTAGTTCTTACCGTGAGCGCAAACGGATGTCTGCTTCTGAACGGTTCTGAAGAACTTATTGAATGTATCAGCCTCTACCTTACCGCTCTTCCAGTTTTCAAACTTTACGGAAATGTTATCAAATGCTGTCTTTTCAGCGCACTCAAGCTTTTCAAGGCCTGCATCGATGCAATCTGCGCAGATCTCGATTGCTGTATGCTTTGCTGCCTCCTCCTCGGAGTGGCAAAGAACAAGCTCGTAGTCAACTCTGCAAGCCTCGCCTGCCTCGGCTTCCATATGGAAGATATCAGCTGCGCAGGGGAGATCTGTTGTTGCAACATTCTTAGCCTGCTTTTCAAAGCGGCCGCGTCTGAGAGAGCGGGAGTTTGCAATGGAAAGACCCTTAACGCCGAGGAAGTCACCGCGTGCACCTGTAGAATAGGATGCTGTGCAGTTGCCCTGTGTTACCTTCTTATTGATAACGAGGCAGTCTGTTGTATTACCGTTGCGGCTCTTGAGAGTGATAGTGCCGTTATCAGCAGTTGCAGCATACTTTGTAAGTCTGTCCCAGAACTTTTCAAACTCGTTGTAGCGGAGCATTGCTTCCATAAAGGATGCAAGATAGAATTCCTTCTTTTCATCGGTATTGTTGATACCCATGAGAGTGAAGTGGATATGCTTTGCCGCATCGATATGGAGACGCATAGCAAATACAAGACCGTCTACCTCAGTGATGCACCACGCGTGCTTGAGGGAGTATACGATATATCTGGAAACACCGGGCTCGATTGCCTGGCGGGATGCTCCTGTGATGGAAACGGGAGTGAAGTCGCCCTCGCCGTTCTTGATACCGCCGTAGAAGGATACGGCAGATTCCTCACCGAAGTTTGCTGTCTTGAAGATCTGGAAGGTGGACTCGAGGGAGTCAATAAAGCCTGTGGAGCGGAGCCATACTACAAGACCGTCGGTATCGTAGGGGAAGCGGCTTTCGCCGATCTCGCGCTCGCAGCAAACTACCTTGTCATAGTCAAGATAGAAGGCGTTGCGGGGGAGCTTGCCGGAACCGTCAAGCTCTGCTTTTTTAATTTCATTGAGAAGGGAAAGGACTGTGTTTTTATCCATGGTTATCTCTCCTAAATAATAAGTTTTCTACATATTACTATATCATAACCCGTGCGTTAAATCAAGGCACAAAATCATATAATGCGATACTTTGTAATAAAGGTAACAATTTCCTCAAATTGTTACCCTTAAATGTTGAAATAGACGATAAAGATATTGCATTTATAAAAGTGCTGTGATATTATAATCACACAGGTGTTCATAATATATTAACACACTATATTTCAGGAGGAAACAAAATGTACATTGTTGACTTTTTCAAGAATCTGTTCAGAAAAAAGAACATTGGCCTTATCATCTGGCTCGTTCTGAACACAGCTCTTATCATCGCCCTCTTCAGCGGTGGCTTTGCATCCTGGCAGGGCGCACTTCTCGGCTTGGGCATTTATCTTATCTCTCTTGTAATCGCTCTTTCTCCCCTCGGTGAGTGGATCCTCAGAATGCAGACCGGCTGCAAGAAGATGAAGAACGCAGACGATATCGCTCGTATGCAGCCCCTTTTCGATGAGGTTTATGCAAGAGCAAAGGCAAAGAACCCTGAGCTTCCCGACAAGGTTAAGCTCTTCATCAACGAGAGCGACGATCCCAATGCATTCGCAACAGGCAGAAAGACAGTTTGTGTAACAAGAGGTCTTTTCAACTACAGCGATGAGCATATCAAGGGCGTTCTCGCACACGAGTTCGGTCACCTCGCACACAAGGATACAGACGCGATCCTCGTAGTATCCGTTGGTAACATGATCGTAACTGCTATCTTCGTTCTTATCAGAGTATTCGCAAACATCTTCATGGGTATTGCTCAGTTCCTTACAGCAGTATTCAGCGAGGGCTGGGGCGGCGTTATCGCATCCATCTTCATCGGTATCGGTCGTGTAATCGCAGACTTTATGCTTGTTATTCTTATGCGTCTCTGGACACAGCTCGGCGTATGGCTCTGCATGAGCTCCAGCCGTGGAAACGAGTATGAGGCAGACCAGTATGCATTCGAGTGCGGCTACGGCGAGGCTCTTTGCCAGGTTCTCGAGAGCTTCGGTAATGGCGGCAGCGCTAAGGGTCTTTTCGCGGCTCTTTCCTCCAGCCACCCCGATAACGATAAGAGAATCGCAAAGATCAGAGATCTCGCAGCTGCATATTATCAGTATCAGCTTCAGCAGCAGCAGTAAGCTACATAATAAAAAAACAGATCCGATTTTCGGATCTGTTTTTTATTTGTAGAAGCATTATTCAAATTCGTATTTATCGGGGGATTATGCAAAGGACTTTTTTGTAAAAAACTCCTCTGCACTCCCAAAAAACTTCAAAAAGGGATTAATATAATTTGGTTTTATCGATAGGGGACTGTTGTTTCTTTGTAGAAAAGCCCGTTAGGGCTTTAAAGGATAACTTGAAGAGAATAAAGTTCTCTTCAAGTTACCCTTTTATAAAGTTTTTTGCGGAGCTTTTTTTCAAAAACGCGAGCGTATCCCCTCCCCGACAAATCTGAATTTGAATGTACCGAAAAAAGGCTACGGGAAAACCGTAGCCTTTTATTTTTGATATTATTCTGTTCTGAGTGCTTCTACGGGGTCCTTCTTTGCGGCGCTCTTTGAGGGGATGATACCTGCAATGAGTGTGAGGAGAACGCTTATGATAACGAGGATCACAGCGACTCCGAGGGGAAGGAATGCTCTGAGATTGCCGATTCCCGTGAAATGCTGGATGATAGCATTGATGGGGAAGCAGAGAAGGAAGGTGATAACAACACCGAGAAGTCCCGATGCAAAGCCGATGATAACGGTCTCTGCATTGAACATACTGGATACGTTCTTCTTTGATGCACCGATTGCGCGGAGGATACCGATCTCCTTTGTTCTTTCCTGAACGGAGATAAGAGTGATAACACCGATCATGATAGAGGAAACAACAAGTGAAACTGCAACGAATGCGATGAGAAGATATGTGATAGCGTTGATGATTGTGGTCATGGAGGAGAGCATGATGCCGATAACGTCTGTGTAGCTGATCTTTTTCAGATCCTCAACGGACTTGTTATATTCCTTGATGCATTCCTCAATAACGTCCTTGTTTTCAAAGCTTGATGCGAAGAGGTTAATCTTTGAAGGATCGTCAAGATCGATAACGCCGAGGGCTGTCATATTCTTCTCGTATGTGCTTTCGGAGAATTCAAGAACCTCGTCGTAGAATTTAGCGGCATCAGCCTCGCTGAGGCTTTCCATAGTCATAGCGAGCATGGAAACGAGAGTAGCAGTATCGTATGCGGAGAGCTGCTTCATAGCCTCTGCAGTCATCTGCATTGTAACCTGCTCTGTGAGGATTCTCGTATAGTAGGAGCGGATATCCTCCTCGCTCATTTTTTCAAGAGCCGCAGTAACGTCTGCCTCGCTCATGCCTGTGCTCTGGATCATAACGGCAGAAAGGGTGGACTTCATAGCATCAAGAGGAGTAACGCCAAGCTGCTGGGTAACTATCTGAGTAACAGACTCCTCGGAGGGGATGCTTGCCATGACCTTATAGATGTCGGCCTTCTTTTCGTCGTCAAGAGAATTAATGTGGGAAACGAAATATTCCTTCTTCTCGCTGTCTGTGAGATCGGTAGTATTCTCGCCGAAGGGAAGACCTGTGAAGATATCGGTTGTGGGAGAATTCTTCTGCGCCTCAACAGCGGGAGCATCGGAGGATTTTTCGATAACGTATTCGGTAAGATCGGCGGTGTATCCGATGGAGCCTGTGATCATAGCGCTTGTGGCATCCTCTGTGGGACGGATGATACCGGAAACCTTAAGGTCGAATCCGTCAGCCCAGAGGAGCTGAAGACCTGCATCAGTCTCGCTCATATCGGTATAGTTGCCTGTTGCCTCGTCAAGTGTGTAGCGGGATGAGTTGAGGATTACTCGGAAATCCATATCGCAGATCTCCTCGTATGTCCAGCTCTGAGTGCTTGTTGTGATCTGAGTTCCCTTGAGCACTGCATCAAAGGCCTCCTCGATCTCCTTTTCGGATTTAAGTCCGAGAGCGTAAAGGGTCATATCGTCGATCTCATTGTTTTCGTTAACAACGATAACGATCTCGTTATATTCATCGGGCCATTCGCCGTAGATAACGTCATACTGAGCGGTAACAACGGGGTTAACGGGATCACCGTTTTTCGCGGGGAGGATCTCTGTCCATACTCTGTTCTGGCTTCCGCCCATCATAGGGGATGAGCCCATCATTGAGCCGAGGGCGGAATCGTTCTGGGAGGTCATCATGCCGGACATATCCATGCCCATATATTTGCCGATAGCCTCAGCCATAAGCTTTTCGGAGTCGGAGCGGATTATCTTTCCGTCAACGTCCTTTGTATAGATGAGAAGATCGAGATCGTAGGAATACTGGATTCCGTTGATAGCCTCGTCCAGCGCCTCGTCCTTCTTTATCTCCTTTTCAAGGAATTCCTTGAATGAGCGAAGGTCGTTTTCAGTAGTTTCCATATTGTTGAGGGCGTTGAGCATCTCGATCATAACTGCCTGAGAATAAACCTTGCCATCCTCGTGCTCCACGCCGCCGTCGGGATCGATGCCCATAAAGGTCTGCATAAGAGTGCCTATATCAACGGTGGTTGCCTCAAGAGTGAGAGGGTAGGAGGAGAGAGCTTCCTCCTGAACTGTGTTGATATATGTGTTTGCTCCGTTTGAAAGAGCAAAGATAAGAGCGATACCGATAATACCGATGCTTCCCGCAAAGGATGTAAGGGCGGTTCTGCCCTTCTTTGTAAAGAGGTTCTTCAAGGAAAGACCGAAGGACGTTGCAAAGGACATGGAGGGCTTCTTTTCCTTCTTCTTTGAAGCCTTCATAGCTTCAAGTGCTGCAAGGTCCTCCTTGCGGTATCTCTCTGCCTCCTCCTCGCTGAGGGGAGCGGAGTCGGATGTAACAACGCCGTCAAGCATACGGATGATTCTTGTGGAATACTTGTCCGCAAGCTCGGGGTTGTGAGTTACC
>JAZUAR010000125.1:0-13582 GCA_045638055.1 Candidatus Avispirillum sp. | reverse complement strand
TCCGGGGATATCGTCTACTGTAAGTCTGCCGTATACGTCCTCGCCTACTGTAAGAACGGGAGCAAGACCGCAAGCGCCGATGCATCTTGTTGCATCAAGGCTGAACTTCTTATCAGCTGTGATACCGCCGTTCTGGATGCCGAGAATAGACTCGAGCTTCTCCATAAGATCGCCGGAACCCTTAACGTAGCAAGCAGTACCGAGACATACAGCTACGGGGTGAGAGCCCTTGGGGTTGAGAAGGAACTGGGAGTAGAATGTAGCTACGCCATAAACCTCGGATACGGGGATCTCGAGCTTGTTAGCAATATAGTGCTGAACCTCTGCGGGGAGATAGCCGTATACGTCCTGAGCCTGCTGCATGATGGGCATAAGGCATCCGGGCTGCTCCTTGAGGTTCTCAATAATAGCATCAAGCTTTGCCTTCTGTTCGGGTGTATCGGTAAAAGGTACCGATGTCATTGTTTTCTTCATGAAATATGTCCTCCTGGCCATAATATTACTCATAGCATTATATCACAATTGTTTTAAAATTTCTATAGTTTTTGGAGATTTTTACATCGATATTTAAATAATACATCTGATTTTTGTCGCAATGACACAGTATATCGATAATATGTCGCAAAACACCGCAAAAAGTTACAGGTTAGCAAAAACTAACCTTCGTTTTAACGGAGTTTCTTTGTATAAACCATCCAAAAATATGACAAAAATTTCTCCACACGATTTTACAAACGATTCTCCGTTTTTTTCCTGTTTTTCCCTCTTTTTTCAAAGATCATTGACAAATTCCGAGAAATTCTTATAATTAAATCATCACTTAAAATATAAAAAGAGAGTCTCATTGAGACTCTTACGAGGTATATATGTCACATACAAAGCCTGCCGCAGACAGACTTCGCCCCTCCTCCTTTGACGAGGTTTGCGGACAAGGTCATCTTGTGGGCAAGAACGGCGTTCTTCGCAGAATGTGCGAAAACGGACGTATAACAAGCATGATATTTTTCGGCCCTCCCGGTACGGGAAAGACCACCTGTGCATCCATCATCGCAGCACAGTCGGGAATGGAGCTGCGCCGCCTCAATGCCACCACCGCTTCCCTTGCAGACGTTAAGGCGATCGCTTCTGAAACTGAGGGTATGTTCGGTCAGGGCGGAATCCTTCTCTATCTTGATGAGATCCAATACTTTAACAAAAAGCAGCAGCAGTCCCTTCTTGAATATCTTGAGGACGGAAGAATCACCCTTATCGCATCAACTACGGAAAACCCTTATTACTATATTTACGATGCACTTCTTTCAAGATGCTGTGTATTTGAATTCAAGTCAGTCCCCTCAAAGGAAATGCTCCCTCTTCTTCGCCGCCACGCAGAGTCCCTCTGCCCCGACGGAGCCGAGGACGATGCTCTTTCCTATATTGCGGGATGCTCCGGCGGTGACGTAAGACGTGCCGTCACTCTCCTTGACTGCGCAGCCTCTCTCGGCGGCGGTACAATCACAAAGGAACGTGCCCGCGAGATACTTCCCTCTATTATGGCAGGCTGCTTTGACCGCGACGGAGACGTTCATTACGACCTTCTCTCCTGCCTCCAGAAATCTATCCGAGGTTCAGACCCCGATGCCGCCGTATTTTACCTTGCAAGGCTACTTGAAGGCGGAGACCTTATCTCCCCCTGCAGACGCCTTATGGTTATCGCAAGCGAGGATATAGGCGCCGCATATCCCATGGCAGCGGTCATTACCCGCGCCTGTGTTGAAAGCGCAAAGGAGCTTGGCCTCCCCGAGGCTCGCATCCCCCTTGCAAACGCCGCAGTGATGCTTGCAACGGCACCGAAATCCAATTCCGCCTACTGCGCTCTTGACGCGGCAGCAGCTGACATCAGAAACGGCATGGGACAGACTATTCCCACCCATCTTCGAAGCCCCCTTTTCAAGGGATATAAGTACCCCCATGAATATCCCGACCACTGGGTAGACCAGCAGTATCTCCCCGATGACGTTAAGGGCCGCAAGTACTACACCTACGGCGAAAACAAAACGGAAAAAGCAGCCGAAGCTTATTGGGATAAGATCAAAAAGAAATAACAAAAAAGCGTTACAGCCGAGCTGTTACGCTTTTTTATCAATATCCGCTTTTCCCGAACAAAACACCTATAAAGGTCTTAAAAATGAGCTTGATGTCGATCCAGAGATTTGCATCTCGGGCATAGTCCACGTCCATCTGCATTCTGTCGGCAAAGCTGATCTTTCCTCGCTCGCCGAAGGTTGTCTGCCAGTAGCAGGTAAGTCCCTGATGAACGTCATATCGATCGTCATACTTTCCGCCGTACTTCTTCTGCTCATCTTCAAATTCATATACAGCAAGAGGCCTCGGTCCCACGATGCTCATGTTACCTGCAAGGATGTTTATAAGCTGAGGCAATTCATCAATGCTTGTCTTTCTGATAAATCTGCCCACCTTGGTAACACGGGGGTCATCCTTATCCCCGAGCTTGAAGGAAACGTCCTCGACGCCATACTGCTTTTTCATCTCTTCGTGTATGGCCTCGGCATCCTTTCTCATGCTTCTGAACTTGTATATGTAGAATTCTTTTTTATGCTTTCCTACTCTTTTCTGCTTATATATAAAGGGTCTGCCGTCCTCGATGGCTATCGCTATGATAGTTATCAAAAAAACAGGAGACAAAAGGATAAGCCCCAAAGTACTGCCGATAATATCCATCGTTCTTCTGGCAACACGATAGACGCGGCTTTTCTTTATGGGCTTTCTATCCACCTTTTCAATAGATTTATTCATTATGCTACCCATCCAATTCTTCTCGTATATTCCTATAATAAGGCTCCGTTAAAGACCGTCAGAGCGTATACAAAATTCTAAAATTATTATACCTAAAAAGCGAAAAAAAGTCAATATTAATATATCAATAAAACCCTGCAAAAGCCGTATGGCTTTGCAGGGTTTCTTTTTAATCAGTGAAGCATCCACCAGAGGACGTGCTTTATATATTCGTCCCAGAAGTCCCATGAATGGCCGCCGGGGCCTTCGCGGTAGTCGAAATCATAGCCGCACTCACGTGCCTTTTCAACAAAGGCCTTGTTGTTTTCATAAAGGAAATCCTCAGTGCCTATGCCCACAAAAAGGCGGGGGCGGTTTTCATTATTCTTCTTTTCTTCAAGAAGATACAGAAGATCATCACAGTCAGCTACTTTTCCCTCCTCACCGAAGATGGGGAGAAATACGTCCGCAAAGGCTCCGCTTGCCACAAGGCTCTTCATATCGGAGCAGGGAGAAAGTCCTGCCGCCGCCGCGAAGCGATCGCACTCACGAAGACCTATTTTGAGAGCGCCGTAGCCGCCCATGGAAAGGCCTGCAATGAAGTTATCCTCACGCTTTGAGGACACGTTGAAAAACTCGCGGATAACTGCGGGGATCTCCTTTGCGATATGGGTATAGTACTGCATACCGTACTTCATATCCGTATAGAAGCTCTTGTCTGCGCGGGGCATAACAACGCAGATGCCGTAGCTTTGCGCATATCTCTCAATGGAGGTTCTTCTTGCCCATATGGTATGGTCATCGCTGAGACCGTGGAGAAGATAGAGGCACTTATAGGGACCGGGGCGGGAGCCGGATTCAACACCGATCTCGCCTGAGTTTGCTCCCTGAGGGATTATAACCGAAACCTCGGTCTGCATACCAAGAACGTTGCTGTAAAATTTAAGATCAACAAAAGCCATAATGACCTCCAAACTTTTTATGGGATTATTATACCCCTAAAAAAGTGAAAAGTCAATGCGGCTCTAAAGTATCCAGTACCGATCGCAAGGACCTTATAAAGCGGTCTGCCTGCCACCATTCGGTGAGGGGGCCTGCGCTTACTCTTACGGCTCCGTCCTCGGGGCACTTCAAGGTCTTATGGGCAAGAGGTGCGCAATGAAGCCCCGGGCGCACACAGATCCCCCTGTCGTCAAGAATCTTTGCCACAGTCTGCGACGGGACATCTTTTATATTGAAAAGCCATATTGCGCCCTCACCTGTGGAATAGGTGCATATTCGCCCATCGTCCGAGAAGGCATTTCTGATTTTTGAAATGATCTTCGATTCCTTTTCAAAAATATCCCTCTCCCCTCTTTTCATAACGTAGGAAAGCCCCTCGCAAAGTCCTGCAATTGCGGGAGTGGGCATGGTGCCCGCTTCAAGTCTGTCGGGTAAGTCCTCGGGCATTGTAAGCTCTCTTGAAAATACGCCGCTTCCCCCGCTTATTACTACCCTCGGATAAACTCTTTCGGAAAAGATTGCAAGTCCCGCTCCCTGAGGGCCGAGAAGACCCTTATGGGATGGCATACAAAGGGCATCTATGCGGCACTTATCCATATCTATGGGGTGGCTTCCCGCGCTCTGGGAGGCATCCACAATAAAATATATTCCCTTTTCAAAAAGCAGCCTTCCTATCTCGCAGATAGGGAGAACTCTGTTTGTGATATTTGATGCGTGGGTGCAGATAAGCACCCGCGTTTCTTTTTTTATAAGGGATTCTATATTCGAAATAATATCCCCGTCAGTTGAAAATACGTCATAGGTGACGCCCTTGTTTCTTTTCAGATATTCAACGGGCCTGAGGACGCTGTTGTGCTCAAGGTCTGATATGAGCACGTGGCTCCCCTCGGGGACTATGCCAAGTATGGCAAGATTTAAGCAATAGGTGGCATTCATGCTGAATACCACCCTGTCGGGAGACTCTGCCCCGAAAAGCTCTGCGGCAAGGCTTCTTGCCAAAAACAGCTTTTCTGCCGCCCACAGCGCCATTCTATGGCTTCCCCTACCGGGATTTCCGCAGTACTGAGCTATACACCTCTCAGTTTCCTTTATAACGCTCAGGGGCTTTGGAAACGTGGTTGCTGCATTATCAAGATAGTTTATCATCCTATCCCTCTCTTCTGCCTATCAGCTCGCCGTAGGCCACCTTGTGAGCATTCAGTATTCTTTCAACGTCGCGGCTCATATGGCAGGGATAGCTGAGGCCGTAGGCGCATCCGTTTTTTGTAAGCGTTTTATCAAGGCTGACTATCTGCGTCCCTATCCCCGCCCCCGCAAGAGCCCGCTGACCCTTGAGGGCGGCTGTCATTGTTTTCATTGATGCTATACACATCCTTATATTCATTCCTTTCTTTGTCTCTGCGCCCTTCCCCTATCATACTATTCAATATGGGGGAGAAATGCCAAGGGGCAAGGGTATATTATTGAAGCGACCTGAAAGGAGGGATATATTGAACGATACAAAAAAGAAGAAAAAGCAGAGGCGGGACCAGAAAAAGCTGAGCCATACGGTCAACACTCTCGCCTCAATAATCGATTCCATCGCAACCGCAATGAAGGGGGATATAGACGGCGGCGAGGAATGGGATTTAAAGCAACTGAAAGAGCTGACGGGAGCCGCAAAGGAGCTTTCCTGCCTTATCGCTTCACTTTCGGCAGATGATAAGGAGGAGAAAAGCACTGCTGTCATCGTTGCCTTTGAGGGGGAGGGCGAGGGATGGGCGAAATGAAGCTGACTCTCCCCGCCCCCTCTCCACGACAGTGTGAGTTTCTCTCTGATACTCACCGCTATATCGCCTTTGGAGGTGCGAGAGGCGGCGGAAAAAGCTTTGCCGTGCGACTGAAGGCCGCTCTTATGTGCCTTTACTATCCGGGCATCAGGATAATGATAGTGCGAAGGACGTACCCCGAGCTTCGGCAAAACCATATTATCCCCATGAAGGCTCTCGTGGGCAAGTGCGCTACCTTCAAGGAGTCAACAAAGGATATGACCTTTGAGGGAGGCTCCGTTATCTCCTTTCGCTACTGCAGAAACATTTCCGACCTTGACAAGTTTCAGGGCACGGAATGTGACGTTCTCTTCATCGACGAGGCAACTCAGTTTACGGAGGAGATGTACGACAGGATGCGAGCATGTGTGCGAGGAGTCAACGCCTTTCCGAAAAGAATCTATCTGACCTGCAACCCCGGAGGCCGAGGACACGGCTGGGTGAAGCGGCTTTTTATCGACCGCGCAATGAACCCCGGCGAAAGCAGGGAGGACTACTTTTTTATAAGATCCCTCGTTACCGACAACAAGGCCCTTATGAAAAAGGACCCCGACTACATCAAAAAGCTGGAGTCCCTTCCCCCGAAGCTGCGAAAAGCATGGCTTGAGGGAAACTGGAATATTTTTGAGGGGCAGTTTTTCGAGGAGTTTTGCGACGATCCCGACCACTATCGAGACCGCAGGAATACCCACGTTATCGAGCCCTTTGAGATACCCAGGGACTGGACAATTTACCGAAGCTTTGACTTTGGCTATTCAAAACCCTTTTCCTGCGACTGGTGGGCAATCGATTACGATGGCCGAGCCTATCTTATCCTTCAGCTTTACGGCTGTACGGGCACTCCAAACGAAGGAGTCAAATGGAATCCCGACCGTATCTTTTCCGAGATACACCGAATAGAAACAGAGCACCGATGGCTGAAGGACCGAAGGATATTCGGAGTTGCAGACCCCTCCATCTGGGATGCATCAAGAGGAGATGCCATCATCGAGGCGGCAGACCGCAGCTTTGTTCATTTTCAGCCCGGAGACAACAAGCGCCTCCCCGGCTGGATGCAATGCCACTACCGCCTTGCCTTTGACGAGGAGGGATATCCGATGGTCTATTTTTTCAACACCTGCAAGGATGCCATCCGCACCCTGCCCCTTCTCACATACTCCGAGCGCTCCCCCGAGGACCTTGACACGGACGGCGAGGATCATTTCGCAGACAGCTTTCGCTATTTCTGTATGTGCCGCCCCATGCGCCCGAGATTCGAAAGAAAGATCGATGACGAAAAGGACGACCCTCTCGACCTTTTAAAGGACAACACAAAATACAAAAGCTTTTCATACCTCTAAAAGAAAGGAAAAACTATGAATATTTTTAAATCAAGAAAAGAAGAAAAGAGCCTTCCTGTGACTGCCGACACAGTAAAGGCAGCTTATGAAACCCTCAGACGCTATAAGGCGGGAAAGGCCTCCGTTGAAGAGCGTATCATCGAAAACGAGCAGTGGTGGAAGCTTCGCCACAGAAAGAATTCAACAACCGCCCCCTCAGCATGGCTTTTCAATTCCATTATCAACAAGCATGCCGATGCCATGGACAATCTTCCCACAGTCAGCTGCCTTCCCCGCGAGGCTGCCGACACAGCATCCGCAAAGCTTCTTTCAGACATCATACCCGTTATCCTTGACGAAAACAAGTTCGAAAGAACATACTCCGACTGCTGGTATGACAAGCTTAAAGCAGGAAGCGCCTGCTACGGAGTTTTCTGGAACTCTTCCCTCTCGGCAGGTCTTGGCAACGTGGATATTCGCAGAGTAGATATTCTCAATCTTTTCTGGGAGCCCGGAATTACCGATATTCAGCACTCAAAAAACCTCTTCCACGTGGAGCTGCAGGACAACGCCACCCTTCGGGAAAAATATCCCGCTCTTGCTGACTGCCTTTCCTCACCTGTATTTGATACCTCAAGATATATCTATGATGACAGCGTTGACACCTCGGACAAGTCCTGCGTCATAGACTGGTATTATAAAAAGAGCTACGGCGGACGCGAGGTCGTCCACTTTTGCAAATTCTGCAACGGGATACTTCTCTATTCCTCCGAAAACGATGAGGTATACTCTAAGAGAGGCTTTTACGATCACGGACGATATCCCTTCGTTATGGATATCCTTTATCCCGTTCAGGGCTCTCCCTGCGGCTTTGGCGTTATCGATGCAATGAAGGGTATTCAGGCAGACATTGATTCTCTCGGCGAGTCTATTACAAAAAACGCAAAGATGGCAGCGGAGCGCCGTTACTTTGTCCGCGCAGACGGCGCTCTTAACGAAAAGGAATTTGCAGACTTCACCCGCCCCTTCGTTCATTATCACGGCTCGGGCGACCCCAATTCCTCCATTATGCCCATCACAACTCCCGTTCTCTCCGACGTTTACGTTGCTATCCTCAACAACAAGGTGGAGGAGCTGAAGGAAACAAGCGGTAACTACGATTTCTCTCAGGGTCTTGCTTCGGGTGGAGTTACCGCTGCATCTGCCATTGCCGCTCTTCAGGAGGCAGGCAACAAAACAGCCCGCGACAGCATCGCAGGCTCATACCGTGCATACGAGGAGATATGCTATCTTCTCATCTGCCTTATCGGTCAGTTTTATACTATTCCCCGCTGCTTCAGAATCACAGGTCAGGATAAGGCAATGCAGTTCTTATACTGCTCGGGAGATGATATTTCCAAGGACCTTGCAAAGCTTCCCTCCTATGACCTGAAGATCCACGCACATAAGAGATCTGCATTCTCAAGAGCATCTGCAAACGAGCTTGCACTTGAGCTTTACCGCCTGGGTGTATTCAATCCCGAGCATGCACCTCAGGCTGAGATCATGCTTTCCCTTATGGAGTTTGAGGGCAAGGACAAGACTCTTGCAACTATCCGCGAAAACGGACGAAAGCTGACCGCTATTAAGGAGAACGGCGCCTATGACTACCGTAACCTTTAATAAAATCCACGATACTTATATCTTTGAATGCACGGGACACACGGGATATTCCGTTGCAGGAAGGGATATTCTCTGCTCTGCGGTATCCATACTTTGCTATACCTTACGAGAATATCTTGAGGGGCTTTCAGGTGAGGGAATACTCTCCGATTTTCTTTCCGATTTCTCTGAGGGAAGCGCCCTTATAAGATATGAGCTTGCAGACGGAGCGGATGAGAAATCGGTATGGGAGGCAGTACGTGCTCTCCTTTGCGGCTTTTCTTTACTTGAGGAAAACTTCCCCGATCATATTACCGCAGACATATAATTGTCAAAAAGCCTTTTTTTGCATACTATGAAACTGAAGACGGCAAGGTCCGTCTTTCGGCAAGACCGTTGCCGAAAAAGCAAAGAAAGGAAGTTTTATTATGTCTGAAAACAGACTGTGCCAGTCACCCGCCCGGGAGATGGTATGCATCGATACATACCGCATCCTCGATTCCTGCCGCGACAAGGATTGCTTCGAGGATGTACGGGTGTTTCTCACGGGGTACGGTCAGGAGCTTATTGAGCGCGCAGGCGCAGTTCGTGCAAAATGCGCAAGAATAGTATGGTCATATATCGATATAGACCCCGTACCCTTCAACCGCGGCTTTTATCAGCTCAACATCAAAATATACGTACGCATTATTGCAGAGGTCTGCGTTTCCCCCGGAAACATTCAGGAGATAGAGGGAATCGCCGTTGTAGAAAAGAAGGTCATCCTCTTTGGCAGCGAGGGTAACGTTTCCGTTTTCAAGAGCGAGGCAGGAAACGGCTGCTCAGGATTTTGCCCCTCAAGCGACAGAAGCGGATGTTCCCGCTCCTCAAATCTTCCCATCGCAGTAATTGAGGCTGTTGACCCCATCATTCTTGATTCCAAGGTAGTCTGTGCTTCAAAGAAAATCCGCTGCTGCTGTCAGTGCGATGATATTCCCGAATCCGTATGCTGCACTGTCTGCGGCGGCGACCTTTGCGATACTGAGGGAGATAAGCTTGTTGTAACGCTGGGACTTTTCTCAGTTGTCCGCATCGAGCGCCCCGCACAATATCTTATCAACGCCGCAGAATACTGCGTTCCCGAAAAGGAATGTGTAGAAGCCCAGAACAACGACCCCTGCAAGCTTTTCCGCTCAATGTCCTTCCCCGTCAGCGAATTCTGCCCTCCCACCCAGGGAAGCTTAACAGGCGGCCGCGACTGCGACCAGCCTCCTCCCCGCTGCTCCTGCAAGGGATGAAAAAAAACCACCCTAACGGGTGGTTTTTTCAGTTACTCACTCTCAGTTTCTGTTTTCTTACAATCAACGATCTTGTTTTTTGAAACTGTAAGCTCTACTGTATCTCCTTCCTTCAGGAGAAGCATGTTCTCATGGTCTGCAGCCTTTGCTTTATAAATGTTTTCTTCGGCATCGATGAGATAGATATAAGTATCTCCGTCTATAGTGATGTACTTTATACTGGCAATACTGATAGAAACGTTTTCAGTTTCTTCCTTTTCGGGCTCGGGCTCGATTCCGAGAACCTTTTTGTATTTATCAATACATTCCTTCTGTGTTGCCGCTGTTGTTACTATATTGTACTGCTCCACGTTTACAGTTGCATAAAGCTTCACAAGACCGCCTGAATCCTTCAGAACCATTATGTACGTGGGATTTCCATCTATGTTGATCAATGAGGGGAAGGATGCCTGATAGCCCTTTTCCTGAACCTCGCCCTCTGCTGCCGCCATTGCAGATTTTTCGTCTGCGCCCGCAATACTGTAATATCTGCTTTCGCCGGTTCTTTCATTTGCAAGAAGGAAGCCTATATTAGAGCTGTCTCCGTTTACGGAGGTTATACCCGTATATATCCAGATATCACCGTCCTTGGAGATATAGCCGTAGTCTGAAACGGGAGTTTCATCGGAGCTGTCCTCCTCTTCCTCGCTGACGTAATACGTGGTCACCTGCTTACAATCCTTTTTAGCAAAAAGGCTGTTAAAATAGCCGTTCTGATACATACCATACCAGTTATACTGCTCGCATATGAGATTTCCGTGGAACACAACGTCGATCCATCGGGGGATATCGTCAAGCTCGTATTTTACGCACTCGCCCGTCACGGGGTCAAGAACTACGCATCCGCTGACAGTCTTACCACCGAAAACACCGATAGTCTTTTCAACTATAGACATAACGTAATAGGGGGTGCCCTCCTCATCTATTTCGAAGTGGAGGTTATCAAGAAGAAGCGTGGGATATTCCATTCGAATATGTCTGTATGCATCCTCCGAAAAGAAAGCAGAGGGCGCATATTTCATACCGTCACAGCGGTTAAATGTTGCCGACATGGAAACAGGGTCAACGGTAACGTAGCCACCGATTCCCGTATCTCTTTTATTTATCCATTTAAAGAATCCTGCATATTCAAGAGCAGACACCTTTATGGGCTTACCGTTATAATCTATCTGAGTATAATCCGATGAAACGTCATACTGTGAAACAACGTCGGACAATGAGCCGATCTCACGGTCACCAAGCATCTGCGCAGAGGAGGTATCCATAAGCGCTATGGAATCCGTGCCGACAGCCTCTGCTATATCTTTTGTGAAATCGCCCTCTTTGACTGTCAATATCTCGGAATAAAGGGTTGCATTAAACAGAGTTGCGCCAATAATTATCATAAAAAGGAAAATCGCGGTGATAGCCAAGGGGGCAATAAAATACTTTAAAGAGAAATCATTATCCTCCCGAAACATTGCATATCTTTCGCGAAGCGGGCTCTTTTTTCTCTTATCCTTTTTTGCTTTATTCTTTCGCCCCGACCAAACGATGATCCTTGGAACAAGGCAGAATATAAATACAGAAAGGTCACAAAGTATCCAGAGGCCAAAGGACTGAAAATTTAAGGCAGGGCAGAAAAGATAGTAGCCGAGAAGAAGAAATACCACAGCTGATACAGCCCCTATGATATAAGGCATACCTTTGAATTTTTTCATACAATCGTCTCCTTTTGAGATGTTCTGATTATATGATATATTTTAAAACCGTAAAAATCAATACACAGTTATATTAAATTGTCTAAAAATGTGACAAGCACTCCGTGAGTGGTAAGGTCAAAACTAAAAAAGCACCCCGAAGGGTGCTTTTTTTACGCCCAAGCCATTGTTGTAGGCTTAGCTTCGTGGATGATGCAGGGTGCGAGGCACTCGATCGCCTTGCAAAGACCCTCGTCGATGGACATAAGGCTGTCCTCGTGCTCGATGGACATAACCTTATCGTAACCAACAAGACGGAGAGCGGAGCAGATGTCCTTCCACCACTTCTGGTCGTGGCCGTAACCTACTGCACGGAATACCCATGCGCGGTTGAGCTCGTCACCGTAGTGCTTTGTATCAAGAACACCGTTAACGCTTGTGTTGATATCGTCGATCTTATTGTCCTTAGCATGGAAGTGATAGATAGCATCGCCGAGGTAACGGATTGCCGCTACGGGATCGATGCCCTGCCATACAAGGTGAGAGGGGTCGAAGTTTGCACCGAGAACGGGGCTAACTGCATTTCTGAGTCTCATAAGAGTCTCGGGGTTGTATACGCAGAAGCCGGGGTGCATCTCGAATGCGATCTTTGTTACGCCGTGAGCTTCAGCAAATGCTGCTGTCTCCTTCCAGTAAGGAATGAGAACCTCGTTCCACTGGTAATCAAGAACGCCGAGGAAGTCATCGGGCCAGGGGCAAGTTACCCAGTTGGGAGTCTTGTCCTCAGCGCATCCGCCGGGACAGCCGGAGAATGTGATGATTGTATCAACGCCTACCTTCTCAGCGAGAAGAACTGCGTTTACAAAGTCCTTATGGAAGGACTCAGCGATAGCCTTATCGGGGTGAACTGCGTTGCCGTGGCAAGCAAAAGCTGCAAGCTCGATATCATACTTCTTGAATGTATCAACGAACTCCTGAAGAGCCTTCTCATCTGCGAGGAGCTTCTCGGGGTCGCAATGAGCCTTGCCGGGGAATCCGCCGGCACCGATCTCAACTGCCTCAACGCCGAGAGCCTTGAGCTTTGCAAGGGTCTCATCGAGTGTGAGGTTTGCATAAAGGTTTGCAAGTACGCAAAGTTTCATAATCAAAAGAACCTTTCAAAAATTGATTCACCCGTGTACCCGAGGGCACACGGGTGCTGAGTTAGTATTAATTAGTTAAAATAAACTGCCTTACCTGTCTTAGCAGACTCGTAGATACCTTCAAGGATCTGAGTTACAACGTATGCCTGCTCGGGAAGTACAAGGGGCTCTGTATCGTCGATGATGCAGTGGATCCACTGATAAGCCTCTCTCTCGTGAGGAGCGCCACCTGCGTTACCGGAGTAGAAGTCTACGCCGCCTGCACCAAGCTCGATTGTCTTTGTGAACATTCTGTTGTTGTCAACGCCGTTGATGCGGAGACCGTCAACCATGTCAGCACCGCCCTGAGTACCGCAAAGAGTTGTCTTTGCCTCTCTTACGTCAAGAGAGTTGAGCGCCCATGCAGACTCGAGAACGATTGTAGCACCGTTTTCCATTACAACGAAGCCGAATGCAGAATCCTCAACTGTGAACTCATCAGGGTTCCAGTCGCCAACTGCGTTAGCTGTGTTTGTCTGGTAACGGAACTTATGGTAAGTTGTACCAACACAGTACTTGGGCTTATAGTTGTTCATTGTCCAAAGAGTAAGGTCGAGAGCGTGTGTTCCGATATCGATGAGGGGACCGCCGCCCTGCTCGTCTTCCTTAAGGAATACGCCCCATGTGGGAACGAAACGACGACGGATAGCGTGAGCCTTTGCATAGTAGATCTCACCGAGATCGCCGCGATCGCAGATGTCCTTAAGATAGAGAGAATCGGGTCTCTGACGGTTCTGATAACCGATAGAGAGCTTCTTGCCTGTTCTCTTAGCAGCCTCAAGCATCTTGAGAGCCTCTTCGGAGTTGATAGCCATGGGCTTCTCGCACATTACGTGCTTGCCAGCCTCAAGAGCATCAACC
>JAZUAR010000124.1:0-3219 GCA_045638055.1 Candidatus Avispirillum sp. | reverse complement strand
GACGAAAACGAAAAAATAACCCGCTATACCTTTGCGGATATCAAAAAGCTTTCCGATAAGACTGCAAACGCGCTCAGATCGATGGGAATTGAAAAGGGCGACGGCGTTATGATGATGATGAAGGAGCGCGTTGAGGCGTGGGTGCTTATCTGTGCTGCAAATAAGATCGGCGCCGTTATCATTCCCGCAACCTATCAGCTTATGCCCAAGGACATCGTTTACCGCTGCGAGGCGGCAGACGTTAAGCTTATCTGTATGGCAGAGGACGAGGAGGTCATCGGCCATATGAGAGAGGCAAGAGAGAAGTGCACAACTCTCAAGGGTGTTGCCCTTGTCGGTGATAATATCTCCCAGCGCTACGGCGATGAGTTTGTGGACTGGAGAAAGACAGTTGATGCTCAGAGCGAGAGCCTTGAGCGTGTTATGACTGAAAACTCCGATACAATGCTTATCTACTTCTCCTCCGGCACAACAGGTATGCCCAAGATGATCGCTCATAACTTTACATATCCTCTCGGCCATATCACAACTGCAAAGTACTGGCATCACGTAGAGGACGACGGCGTTCATTTCACAATGGCAGACTCCGGTTGGGCAAAGTTTGCATGGGGTAAGATCTTCGGTCAGTGGATCGGAGGCACAGCCCTCGTTGCATTTGATACAGGACGATTCAATCCCGAAATGCTTATGCGCGTTATCGGCGAGGTTCGCCCCACAACGTTCTGCGCTCCCCCCACTATCTATCGCTTCCTTATTAAAGAGGATCTCTCCAAGGGAGATTTCACATCTATCCATCATTGTACAACGGCAGGCGAGCCTCTTAACCCCGAGGTTTTCGACCGCTTTAAGGAAGCAACAGGCCTTGAGATCCACGAGGGCTTCGGTCAGACCGAGTCCAGCGTAATCATGGCAAACTTCGGCTGGGATAAGATCAAGCTCGGCTCCACAGGTCTTCCTTCACCTCTTTACGATATCGATATCGTAGACGAGGAGGGCAACTCCTGCGAGGACGGTGTTGTAGGCCGAATCGTTGTAAGAAACGCAGTTGCGGACCGCCCCGTTGGTCTGTTCTTTGAATATAAGAACGACGATGCGGCAATGGCGAAGGCATGGTATAACGGAATGTACGATACAGGCGATATGGCATGGCGCGATTCCGACGGCTATCTCTGGTTCGAGGGCAGAAGCGATGACGTTATCAAGTGCTCAGGCTACCGTATCGGACCCTTCGAGGTAGAAAGCGCTCTTATGACACATCCTTCCGTTCTTGAGTGTGCAGTAACAGCAGTACCCGATCCCGTGCGCGGTCAGGTAGTAAAGGCAACCATCGTTCTTGCAAGAGGATACGAAGCCTCCGATGAGCTTAAGAAGGAGCTTCAGAACCACGTTAAGAAGGTAACAGCGCCTTATAAGTATCCCCGCGTTGTAGAGTTCGTTAAGGAGCTTCCCAAAACAACAAGCGGTAAGATCAAGAGAACAGACATCAGAAAGTCTGACGCTGAAAAAGCAAACGCTCAGTAACAGGTATTTGGATTTCCGCGCGAAAGCGCGGAAATCTTCGCTTTTTTAAAAATAACCGATCAAAAAACTTTCAAAAACCACTTGACAAACAGAATATGGCATGGTATACTAACTGAGCAAAAAGAAGAAGAACGTACTCCGTTCTCACCGTGCCGCAAGAGCGAGCATCGGTTTGATACAGAAATTTCCCCCGATTGGGGTAGTTTTGTGCGGAGTATAATTCCGCACTTTTTTATTGCCATCAAACTTTTGGGGGTGCTTCACAATAAGCGCAAAAGAGCTTTTTATCAATGACGATATCAGAGCAAAGGAAGTCCGTCTTCTTGATGAGAACGGCGATCAGCTCGGTATCAAGAGCCTCGATGAGGCTAAAGAGTATGCATACGAAAAGGGCGTAGACCTTGTTTGTATCGCACCTCAGGCTACTCCTCCCGTATGCCGCGCAATGGATTACGGCAAGTACCGTTACGAGCAGCATAAGAGAGAAAAAGAGCAGCAGAAGAAGCAGCAGACTGTCGTTATCAAGGAGGTTCACCTCTCCTGCCGTATCGACAAGCACGACTTCGACACAATGGCAAACCGTGCCATCAAGTTCCTTAGCGAGGGTAACAAGGTAAGAGTAACTCTTCGTTTCAAGGGTAGAGAAATGGCTCATCAGGAGCTCGGTAAAGAGGTTATGATGAAGTTTGCAGAGACTTGTTCTGAGGTATCAACTCTGGATAAGAAGCCTACGCTTGAGGGTCGTCAGCTCATGATGTTCCTCGTGCCCGTTAAGGGTGCCGGCAAGAAGCCCGAAAAGGCTCCTAAGGCTGAAACACCTGCTGAAGAGGCAGCTGAATAAGTTAACAATCCGCGGCGAAGCCGCAAATACAAATCGAAAGGATTTACAACAATGGGAAAGATCAAGACACATAAGGCATCTGCTAAGCGTTTTTCCGTAACCGGTACAGGTAAGGTAAAGATGCACCACAGCGCACACCGCCACAACCTCAGCACAAACAAGACTGCAAAGCAGAAGAGACACCTTCGTTCCGCTGATATCCTCAGCACAGCGATGGAAGCAAACATCAAGAGACTTATCATGAAGTAATCCCTCGGGGATATCAATCACTATCGGATAGAAAGGATTAAGAAAAATGGCAAGAGTTAAGGGCGCTATGATGACGCGCAAGAGAAGAAATAAGGTACTTAAGGCAGCGAAGGGTTACTGGGGCGCAAAGTCCAAGCACTTCAAGATGGCTAAGCAGGCCGTAATGAAGAGCGGTAACTACGCTTACATCGGCAGAAAGCAGAAGAAGAGAGAGTTCAGACAGCTCTGGATCGCTCGTATCAATGCTCAGGCAAAGGTAAACGGCATGAACTATTCTCAGTTCATGAACGGTCTTAAGAAGGCAGGCATCAACCTCAACAGAAAGATGCTCTCCCAGATCGCTATCGAGGACAAGGCTGCATTCGCAGCACTCGTAGAGAAGGCAAAGGCTGCCCTCTAATTTATGAAATAAAAGGAACCCTCGCGTGTATACGCGTGGGTTCTTTTGCGTGAAAAAGGAAAAACTATGTATACGTATATTTCATCAAGAACGAACCCTACGGTTCAGCTTCTTGTAAGCCTTGAAAAAAAGAAATTCCGCGAGTCCGAGGGGCTTTTTCTCTGCGAGGGAAGAAAGCTTTGCTCCGAGGCTTTGGGAAGATGCTCCG
>JAZUAR010000123.1:0-11754 GCA_045638055.1 Candidatus Avispirillum sp. | reverse complement strand
GGTGTTATGAAAGAATGCTACGACATGACAGAAGCTCACTGTGATGCAGTAATGGCTAACACAACATGGAATATGGCTGACCTTGGTTACTTCCGTGCCGGCGGTTATTCTTCAAGATTCCTCACAAAGGCTGAAATGCCCGTAACAATGATCCGTCTCAATCTCGTTCAGGGTCTCGGCCCCGTTCTCCAGATCGCAGAGGGTTGGACTGTTGATCTTCCCGCAGACGTAACAGATACTCTCTGGAAGAGAACAGACTACACATGGCCCTGCACATGGTTCGCTCCCAGACTTACAGGTGAGGGCGCGTTCAAGTCCGCATACGACGTAATGAACAACTGGGGCGCAAACCACGGCGCTATCAGCTACGGTCACATCGGTGCAGACCTTATCACAATGTGCTCCATGCTCCGCATCCCCGTATCCATGCACAACGTACCTGAAGAGGACATCTTCCGTCCCGCTTCCTTCAATGCCTTCGGCATGGATAAGGAAGGTCAGGATTACAGAGCTTGCGCTGCTTACGGTCCTATGTATAAGAAGTAATATTCTAAAAAAGCCCACCGCCAGGTGGGCTTTTTCTTTGCAATGGATAAACAGGAAAAATATTGAAAAAGATTTAAAAAACTTCTTGACAAACAGGGGAGGGGATGATATATTATTTACAGTTAGCATAGGCTAACGGAAGGATGATATTTATGAATTTAACTAAAGCTATTGAAGGAAAAGAATATATCATCAAGGATATCATAACTGAGGACGAGGAGATGGACGCGTTCCTTTTCTCTCTCGGCTGCTACATCGGCGAGGCCATCACTGTTGTAACACGCAGAAGAGGCGGATGCACCGTTTCCATCAAGGATGCACGCTACAGCATTGATAACAACCTTTGTGAGGCTATCCTGATTTGATAGATGCCGCTTTGGCGGCTCACTTTTTTAACCAAGAGTTAGCCTGAGCTAACCTCGGTTTTTGTCAGAAAGGTACAATTTATGAGAATTGCTTTTGCAGGAAACCCCAACAGCGGTAAGACCACCATGTACAATGCCCTCACAGGCAGAAACGAAAAGGTTGGTAACTGGGCAGGCGTTACCGTTGAGAAAAAAGAGGGCACCATCAAAAAGAGCTACCACGCAGATGAAGAGCTCATCGCAGTAGACCTTCCCGGTGCATACTCCATGTCTCCCTTCACAGCGGAGGAGAGCGTAACAAACGAATATATCACAAACGAAAATCCCGACGTTATTATCAATATCGTGGATGCAACAAACCTCTCAAGAAGCCTTTTCTTCACAACTCAGCTTCTCGAGCTTGGCATCCCCGTTGTCGTTGCTCTCAATAAGAGCGATATCAATAAGAAAAACGATACTAAGATCGATACCGAGGTCCTTTCCTCTCACCTCAACTGTCCCGTTATCATGACAGTTTCCGCTTCATCTAAGCACGAGGGTCTTGAGGATGTCGTGAATGCGGCAGTAAGCCTCAAGGGTAAGGGCCAGAAGGCTCCCTACGATCAGGGCCTTGTTGATTTCACCGACAGAGATGCCGTTAAGGAGGCAGACAAAAAGCGCTTTGAGTTTGTAAAGCAGGTGGTTGCAAGCGCGGAAAACCGCAAGATCAAGTCAAACAAGAAGAACATCAACGATAAGATCGACGACGTTCTCACAAATAAGTGGGCAGGTATTCCCATCTTTGCCGTTGTAATGTTCCTTGTTTTCCAGATCTCTCAGGCATGGCTTGGCGTGTGGATCGCTGAGGGCGTTGAGATCGGCGGCGTTTCTATTCCCGGTCTTGTAACTCTCATCGATTCCTTTAAGGAATGGGTGGGCGCATCCCTTGAGGGCGGCAACGAGTTCCTCGTAGCTCTTCTCACAGAGGGTATCATCGGCGGTGTTTCTGCCGTTGTAGGCTTCTTGCCCCTCGTTATGGTAATGTACTTCCTCATCGCTCTCCTTGAGGATTGCGGCTATATGGCAAGAGTTTCCGTAGTTCTTGACCCTATCTTCAAGAAGGTGGGTCTTTCCGGAAAATCCGTTATCCCCTTCGTAATCGGCACAGGATGTGCTATCCCCGGCGTTATGGCTTGCCGTACTATCCGCGATGAGCGCGAAAGACGAGCAACTGCAATGCTTGCACCCTTTATGCCCTGCGGCGCAAAGCTCCCCGTAATCGCCCTTTTTGCAGGCGCATTCTTTGGCGACGCTTCATGGGTGGGAACACTTATGTATTTTGCGGGTATTGCCATCATCCTCGTTGGCGCTATCCTCATTAATAAGATCACAGGCGTTAAGAGAAAGAAAAACTTCTTTATCATCGAGCTTCCCGATTATAAGGCACCCTCCATTTGGCGCGCATTCAAATCCATGCTTTCCCGCGGCTGGTCTTACATAGTAAAGGCGGGAACAGTTATCCTTCTTTGCAATGCAGTGGTTTACGTTATGCAGTCCTTCACATGGGGCCTTAAGCTCGTTGAGGATGGCGCGGCAGATACTTCTATCCTTGCAACAATCGCAGGATCCATCTCCGTTCTTCTTATTCCCATCGGAATCAAGGCGTGGCAGATGGCAGCGGCAGCAGTAACAGGCTTTATCGCAAAGGAAAACGTTGTTGGTACCCTTGCAGTTTGCTACGGTATTTCCAATCTTATCGATACTGAGGCTCTTGAAATGGTTGAGGGCGCAGGTCAGGACGTTGCGGCAGTATTCGGAATCTCCTCCGTTGCAGCTCTTGCATATCTTATGTTCAATCTCTTCACTCCTCCTTGCTTTGCGGCTATTGGAGCTATGAACTCCGAGATGAAGAGTGCAAAGTGGCTCTGGGGCGGCATCGGTCTCCAGCTTGCAACAGGCTTCTCCGTTGCATATTTCGTGTATACTATCGGCACACTTATCACAGACCCTGCATCCATTGAAGTTATCCCCGCCATCTGCGGATTTATCGCTGTTCTCGTATTTGCAGCGATCATCCTCGTGCTTATCAGAAAGCAGGAGGCAAAGCAGAAGGCAAAAGTGAAAGGAAAATAAAATGACAGAAACTATAATTGTTTCGGCAATTATTATTGCTATTATCGGATTTGCGGTATTTTACGTGGTCCGTTCTAAAAAGAAAGGCAGAAAATGCATAGGCTGTCCCGATTCGGGAAGCTGTCCCTCAGCAAAATACGGCGGCTGCTCCGGCTGCTCTGATGCGAAATAAAAAAACGGTTGCGATAAGAATTTATCGCAACCGTTTTTTTTATTTTTCAACAATATTTCTGATTGCCTGCATCTTGAGGTCAAGCTCATGAGACATTTCTGCGCAGTCATGAAGCTCATCTCTTGTCAGCGCAAGGACGTCCTCGGAAAGATTTTTCTTATAGATCATTCGGTGCTCAAGCTTTGCCCATGAGTTCATATTGATGGTACGGAGCTGTACCTCGGCGCGGACAAATCGCTTGTCATCACAAAGGAATATCGGCACCTCAACTATAAGGTGGAGGCTTCTGTATCCGTTTGATTTAGGATGCTTTATGTAGTCCTTGATTTCTATAAGCTTAACGTCATCCTGAGAAATAAGACAGTATGCCAGCATATGGATATCATCCAAAAAGCTGCATACAACTCTGATTCCTGCAACGTCATTCAGGTTATCCCATATAGACTGTGTTGTAACGGGAAGCCCTTTTCTTTCAAGCTTTTCCTTGATGCTCTCAAAGGATTTAAGTCTGGTTTTGATGCTTTCGATGGGGTTGCGCTCATGCTGCAGGGAAAACTGTTCGTTGAGAACCTTGAATTTTCCTTCTATTTCGTGCATTGCGCATTTGTAGTAGGACATAAGCGTCTGCAGCTCAACCACAAAGGCCTTTATATCATCGGGGGAATTATTTTTGTTTCCTGTCAGATAATCTGCAATGCGCTCCTTGAATACTTTATTTTCCATTAAAATTCAATTCCTATAATTATTCTTTTAATAAGATTTGAGTCAAGACTGGTAATAACACCGTCGCCGTCGATATCGCCTCCGGCCATATTGGCTTCGGTGGGGGTGTGACGGCCTGTGATGATTCTTTTCAAGATGTTAGAGTCGAGGGAGGTGACTGTTCCGTCGCCGTCAACGTCGCCGAGAAGAACGGAATTTTCGGGCTTTTCCAGAAGGGTGCCGTTAATAATGAAGTGATACTCGTTGCCGATGTTGGTGTAGATATAGCTGAGGCTCTGGGTAGTATCATAGCCTGCAAGAGCTACGATTTCCCAGATGTTGTTCTTGAACCAGCTCTTAAAGCTGTCTACAAGCCCGTCGGGAATATACATCGATGCAGAGCCGCGATTGAAGAGGGCCGCTATAGCCTTAGTGTCGGGAGTGGATGTTATGACCTTGTGGGGATTGCGCTCAAAGTAGGACCCGCCCTCGCTGTTGCAGGAGGGAAGCTCATAGGGAATATCCTTGAAGGTATGGTCAGCCTTGAGAGCGCTTTCTGTCAGATTGAAGTAGCTGTGGAATATCTCGGTGCAGCTCTCAGGAGTGCCTAAGGGGTCATCCCATGTGATATCGGTGTAGTAATACGCCCCGTCAACTGAAACGAGCGACCATGCGTGGATGCCGCCTTTGGAATAGCCTGTAACGTAGTGGGCCTCGATGCCGCAAAGGCGAAGGAGATAGTTGAAGGCGATAGCATATCCCTGACAGACAGCCTCCTTTTCAACGATGGCACCGTATACGTTGTGTGCATTGGTTGTGGAAACGTAGTCAATCTCTTTAACGAGTACGTCATGGATGGCAAGCTCAATATCATACTGGCTCATGCCTTTTTTGATACCTGCCTTGCGGATGATGGAATCAACTTCCTTGTTAAAAGCGTCCAGGTTCTTTTGGAATTCATTTTCGCTCACTGTTCCAAGCTCGTTATATCTTGGGTTGAAAGCATAGATGATGCCGTTCGGGTAAACCGAGAAAGAATAGCTGTTGCCGAGCCAGAAGTGAGGATGGGGGTCGTTTAAGTAAAGTGTAACGATAACATTGAGATCGTCCTTTGTGAGGGAAAGGTCCTCCAGGATGATCTGCTCCTCGCGGTTTTCGATTCCTTCAACGATCCTGTCGTAGGCTTTTGTCATGGAGTTGATCTCAGAGTCTTTCTGAAGCTGCTTTCTTCCGTAAAGAAGATGGTTGTCGTTTGTATTACCTGCATATGAAGCAGGGGTGGAGATCACAAGCAGGCATACAACACAAAGTACTGCAATTGCACTTTTTAAAATATTTCTCATTTTCTTACCTTGTCGGTGGGGTCCTTTATTCTCCGAGTAATATTATACACTTATTCGTGCCATCCGTCAATACCGCCGCGCTCGAGCGCGCCGAGTATTCGCCTGTAAAGTCCGCGGTGGCGGTGGTCGAAATCGGAAAGATACTGCTTCATATATTCTCTTTCAGTATGCTCGTCCTCGGGGCAGGGGCTTTTTTCAACGGGGAGGTCAACGTTTTTTGCAAAGCTCTTTATCATCTTTTCCTCGGTCAGCACAAGGGGACGGATGAGGATAAGCTCCTTTTTGGAAAGGAGGGTAACGGGGGAGAAGCATCCCACTCTGCCCTCAAAGAAAAGGTTGAGCATAAAGGTCTCAACGGCATCGTCATAATGATGGCCGAGGGCAACCTTGTTGCAGCCTGCCTCCTTTGCCGCGTCGTGAAGGATTCCGCGGCGCATTCTTGAGCAAAGGGAGCAAGGATTTGATTCCTTGCGAAGATCGAAAATAATATGTGCAAGCTCAGTTTCCTTAACTACGTAGGGCACCTCAAGGCGCTCGCAAAGAGCGCGGATCTCATCGTGGGTAGCCTTGGGGGAGGGAGCTGCCTCGCAGGTGTGAAAGCCCATGTCAACGGTGAGAGCAACGATATCAAAGTGGCGGGGAAGAAACTTGCGAAGCTCAGCCAGCGCCATGAGGAGCACGAGAGAATCCTTTCCTCCCGAAACGCCGACGGCGATCTTGTCGCCCTCCTCGATCATATCGTATTTTTCAACGGCAAGGCGCACCCTGCTCAGTATTTTTTGAATTTCTTTCATGTCAAGTCTCCATAGGGGGCATATACTGTCAATGAATATGCCGAAAGGAATGGTTTTTTATGGCAAAGATTTATATAGATCAGGGGCATAACCCCATAAATCCCAATGCGGGTGCCGAGGGAAACGGCTACCGCGAGCAGGATCTTGTTTATGAGATAGGCCAGGAAACTGCAGCGCTGCTGCGCGCGGCAGGTCAGGAGGTGCGTCTTTCAAGACCCACATCCGAAGCACAGCTGGGAACGTCAAACGCCTCGTCCCTTGCCGCCCGCGTAAACGATGCAAATTCATGGGGCGCCGATTATTTCGTCAGTCTTCATGCAAATGCATCGGATATCACCTCAGCCTCGGGAAGCGAGGCTTACGTATTCCGCCGCGGCGGGGAAGCGGAGGCTCTTGCAGAGAGTATCCTGCGGGAGCTTTCCTATGCAACGGGGCTTCAGGACAGGGGCGTTTTCGTCCGTCCTACCCTGTACGTACTGAGAAGAACGAGAATGCCCTCAACTCTTATTGAGCTTGGCTTTATAACGAACCCCGAAGATGCCCGCCTTATGGCAGAGGAGCCATGGCTTTTTGCTCAGGGTGTTGCAAACGGGATACTTGATTATCTGGGCGAGTCCTGACCGTCCTGCACGGGAAGCTCAAACCAGAAGGTAGAGCCTGCTCCCACGGTGCTTGAAACGCCGAAGGGGGCGTGGTGGAGAACGAGGACGTTTTTAACGATGGAAAGGCCGAGTCCCGTGCCGCTGACGGCTCTTTTGTGATAGTCGCCTGTGCGGTAATATCTGTCCCAGATGTAGGGGAGCTTTTCAGGTTCAATGCCCTCACCCGTGTCGGCTACGGATATTCGGCAAATGCCGTTATTGACCGTCTGGGTGATATGCACCCTTTTGTCCTCTCCGGTATAGTTGATGGCGTTGCTGACAAGATTGTAAATCACCTGAAGGATAAGGATCTCGTCTGCTTCAACGAAGATCTCGCGGTCAGCATCGAGGGTGATGGAGTATCCGTCCCTTTCTGACAGGAGAGAGTAGCGGCTGATCGTTGCGCGCACGCATTCTGTGAGAGAAAATATTGTCTTTTTCAGCTCTCGTTTTCCGCCAGTCAGCCTTGAGAGATCAAGAAGATCGTTGACGAGGGTGGAAAGGCGCTTTGTTTCGTCAATAACGATCTGTATGTTTTCCGCAGTCATCTCCCCGGGGATGTCTCTCATGACCTCGCTGTATCCAGATATCATAGTCAGAGGAGTGCGAAGATCGTGGGAGATATTGGAGATAAGCTCCTTTTGCATCGTATCAAGCTTTGAAAGCTCTTCTGCGGCAAAGTTCAGAGTTTTTGAAAGCTCCGCTGTTTCAAGGAAGTTGCCTCCCTCAAAGTTTACGTCATAGTTACCAACAGCAAGCTTTTTTGCCTCGCGGTTCATGGAAGAAACGGGGCGTGTAACTCGCTCGGAGATTATATAAGCCATGATAGCCGCAACGATAAGGAGGATAATTGAAATAAATCCGAACTGAAGATGAAGGGTCTTAACGGTGGCATCAACGGAGGCAAGAGGTGTGTTGACCACGACAAGAAGGTCTGAGGTACCGCTTTTAACTACCTTTGCGCTGATGATGCTGCCGTTGCCCGTTGCCGTGCCCTCAACGGTTTCGGTATAGGTGGTTGATTCCCTTGCGTTTTTATAAATATCTGCAAGGAATCCGTTGTTGAGCATATTGGAATGAATAATACAAAGATTCTGAGAATGGGCGGAAACTATTTCCTGTCCCTTGGTGCCGCTAACCTCGTAAACGGAAACGCAGGTGGAGTGATCTGCGGCAATATTGTAGACCTTTGAGCGAAGATCGCCGTAGTCAAGCTTTGATGCCACAGAGATGGCAGAGGCGACTCCTGCGGTCTCGGCCCTTACGGTCATACGGTAGATATCGTCAAGAAGAACTATCTGAAATATCCACAAAACTGCAATAACGATAGCAATGAACGCCGCCATGTAGCCGAACATTTTTCGCTTCATACGGGCAGGCCCTCTGCTTTTTTTATTTTCCTTCCGTGTCAAAGCGATATCCAACTCCTCTCAGGGTGACGATGAATTTAGCATAGCCTCCGAGGCTCTTGCGGAGAAGCTTTATGTGAGTATCAAGGGTCCTGTCGTCGCCGAAATAGTCATATCCCCAGACTTCAGTTATAAGTCGCTCTCGTGAGAGGGCGATGTTTTTATTCTTGATGAGATAGAAAAGAAGATCGTATTCCTTAGGGGAAAGGTCGCAGCGGGCTCCGTCGATATATACGATTCTCGCAGTAATATCAACTGAAAGCCCCTCAAGGGTGAATACTTCCTTTGAGGGATCCTCATTAGGCTTTCTTTGTCCGTAGCGCTTCATAACGGCGTCGATTCGCATCATAAGCTCTTTGGGAGAGAAGGGCTTGACAACGTAATCGTCAATGCCGAGGGAAAAGCCGTTGAGCTTATCGTATTCCTCTCCGCGGGCGGAGAGCATAATAATGGGAATATCGGAAAACTTTCGGATCTCTCTGCAAGAAGAAAATCCGTCAAGCTCGGGCATCATAATATCGCAGATGAGGATATCGTAATCGTTTTCGCGGCACATATTGACAGCCTCCATGCCGTCAGCGGCCTCTGCCACGGTGTGACCCTCAAAAACCGCATATTTTGCAATAAGGCGGCGGATCATTTCCTCATCGTCGGCAACAAGAATTTTATACATTACAATTACCTCCTAAATAGATATACAACATTTAATTATACATTAATTTTGTAAAAAATTCAATGATATCATTTGAACAAAATCTAAAAACAGAAAGTCTGCCCGTGCCGACATAATGCGCCATATAATCCTTTTGCAGATGAAGTAAAATATAGTCAGTAGTAAGGATTTTGGGATACGCCCCCGAAAGAAATTATGCAATTGTAGAAAAGAAGCGATCTCTTTTTGAGAAAGGATCGCCAAAGCCCTGAAGCAGAAGGGGAAATTGCTTTTATACAATTGCAGAAAACGAGAAAAGGAAAGGTTAAATATGAAATCAAGATTTACAGAAAAGGCGGAAAGAGCGCTTGATATTTCCCTTGCAACAGCAAGAGAAATGGGGCACACCTACGTCGGGTCCGAGCATATTCTTCTCGGGCTTTTAAGCGTTTCGGAAAGCGTTGCCTACCGTGTGCTGTTGAACCACGGCGTAACTCTTTCGGAAATAAAGGAGCTTGTGGTGTCAACAGTGGGAACGGGAACTCCCTCAGGTGTAACTGCCGTTAATATGACACCAATGACAAAAAGAATAATCGAGGAAAGCGCATATACTGCAAAGCGCCTAGGAAGCGAAAGGATCGGAACGGAGCATCTTCTTGCCGCCATCATAAGCGAGGGGGAGTGCTATGCAAATAAGATGATAAGGGCACAGCGGGCATCTTTAGCGGAGATTCGTAACGAGCTTTCACAAAGCTTTTCGGTTCCGTCTTCAAGAGACGGCCGCAAGGATGAAAAGAAGGAAAAGTGGGAGATTGCAAACTGCCCCACTCTTTCAAAATTCGGAAACGATCTTTGCCGTGGGGCAAAGGATGGCAGGATAGACCCCATAATCGGCAGAGACAGGGAAACGGAGCGCTTAATTCAGATACTTTCAAGAAGGACAAAGAATAACCCTTGTCTTATCGGTGAGCCTGGGGTAGGAAAGACAGCGGTGGTTGAAGGTCTTGCAAGAAAGATAGTTGAGGGAGGCGTGCCTGAGAATCTTTCGGATAAGATAATCGTAACGCTTGATATTTCCTCAATGGTTGCAGGGGCGAAATATCGGGGCGAGTTTGAGGAAAGAATGAAAAGCGTTATGGATGAGGTTGCAAAAAACGAAAGGATAATCCTTTTTGTGGATGAGATACACACGATAATCGGCGCGGGAGGTGCAGAGGGCGCTGTAGATGCGGCAAATATCATAAAGCCTGCTCTGGCCCGTGGGCAGATGCAGCTCATCGGTGCAACCACCGCTGAGGAGTACCGCAAGTATATAGAAAAGGACGCGGCTCTTGAACGGCGGTTTCAGTCGGTGATGGTGGGAGAGCCCACCCCCGAGGAGGCAGTTGAGATACTTCGTGGTCTTCGTGAGAAATATGAGGAGCATCACGGACTGAAAATTTCAGACGGGGCAATCGAGGCGGCGGTAAGGCTTTCCGTCCGCTATATAGGTGACCGATTCCTTCCCGATAAGGCGATAGACCTGATAGACGAGGCATCATCAAGGCTGAAGATCAAGGGCATTGCTCCCACCGAGGAGGAGGTTTTTCTTGAGGAGGAGCTGAAAAGGGTATCCTCAAAAAAGGAAAAGGCAATAATCGGAGAGGATTTTGAAAAGGCGGCAACTCTTCGTGATGAGGAGAAGCGCATTTCGGAAGAGATAGTAAGGCTAAAGAAAAGTCATAGGGAAAACTCGGATGCAGTTGTAGAGGAGAGCGATATTGAGGATATCGTCACCGCATGGACGGGAATCCCCGTGAAAAAGCTTTGCGGCGAGGAAAGCGACAGGCTTCTCAATCTGGATAAGCTGCTTCGGGAGCGAGTGATAGGGCAGGATAAGGCCACCGATGCTGTGGCAAGGGCTGTGAGACGCGCAAGAACGGGACTGAAGGACCCGAAAAGACCTGTTGGCTCATTTATATTCCTCGGCCCCACGGGAGTTGGTAAAACCGAATTAACAAAGGCCTTGAGCGAGGTGATGTTCGGAGATGAGAGCGCAATGATAAGGCTGGATATGTCCGAGTATATGGAGCGCCATTCAACCTCAAGGCTTATAGGCTCCCCTCCGGGGTACGTAGGCTACGGCGAGGGCGGTCAGCTGACGGAGAAGATCCGCCGCAGGCCATACAGCGTTATTCTTTTCGATGAGATCGAAAAGGCTCATCCCGACGTTTTCAATATCCTTTTGCAGATACTTGATGACGGAGTTCTGACAGATGCACAGGGCAGACGGGTGGATTTCAAGAATACGGTGATCATCATGACCTCAAACGTAGGCGCTCAGGGCATAACAGAGCCGAAGCATCTGGGATTCGGTGCATCAAAGAATGAGGATGCGGATATGGAGGCAAGGGTGAAGGATGCCCTGAAGCGCACCTTCCGCCCCGAATTTCTTAACAGAATCGATGAAATAATAGTTTTTAATAAGCTTTCCGATGAAAATATCCGCAAGATAGCAACCCTTATGCTGAAAAGCGTGTGCGAAAGAATTTCCGCTCAGGGAATTGAGGTGAGCTTTTCCGATGATGTGACGGCATACCTTGCAAGGGTTGGCTTTGACCCTGTATACGGAGCGCGACCCTTGCGCCGCGCAATCGTGCGCCGCGTAGAGGATAGCTTCTCCGAAGCTATCCTTTCAGGCGAGATCAAATCAGGCGATAGCGTGACCGCCGTCATGAAAGACGGCGAAATCATGTTTGAAAAAACACAGAATGAGGAGTAAAATTCGTGTTTGTAGGGGAGGAGACGGCATTGATATTTTGTAGGGGTCGACGTCCTCGGCGACCCGCCCATCTGCACAAGAACGAAACTACATTTGAAGGATCCGAAACTTGATGCGTCATCCTGAGCGGAGCAAACATCATAGTATGATGTTTGCGGAGTCGAACCCGACCCAAGGGAGGGCGCCCCGATGGGGCGGGATCTACTTTAAAATTCAGCTATCCGCGAGATCCTGCCTTCGGCACCATCCTAAGGGAT
>JAZUAR010000122.1:0-3175 GCA_045638055.1 Candidatus Avispirillum sp. | reverse complement strand
CGCTGACACCGATACCCTCGGTCTCACCGCTAAGGTCTGACATGAACGCTTCAAGCTCCTCGTCGTTGTAGTAAGCGCCGTAAGCGTCCCCTGTGCCTACTACGTATCCCTTCAGGATGTAATCCACAAGGGCGTCGTCGTCAAGCTCACCGACATACATCTTGCGATAATTCTCGTCAAGAGGGGAAAGCTTTTCAATTACCTTGTTGATGAATTCACTTGAATCTTCTTTTATCGCGGCACCCTCGCTGTATTTGTCACCAAGCGTACCCACAGTCACAACGAAGGTTATCTGGAAGGTGAGTATCGCAACTATGAGGCATACCGCGATGAGAGTACCTATAGAAATTCTTTTTTTCATTTACTGTACCTTATAATGTAGTATGTGCATTAATGGGGGATCTGCTGCTCAGCGTCCACACATTCACCGTTGATTCTGAACTCAAAGTGGAGGTGGCTTCCGAAGGAGAAACCGGTATTGCCTACAAGTCCGATAACGGAGCCCTTTTCAACGTACTGTCCCGCACTGCAAAGACGTAATGACATGTGGGCGTAAAGTGTAGCATATCCGTTTCCGTGATTGATAAGTACGTAGTTGCCGTAGCTGTCATGCCACTGACTTGTTACAACAGTACCGCTGTTTGCTGCATATATTGGAGTACCTGTAGCACAAGCAATGTCCGTTGCGCGGTGGAATTCTCCTCCGTTGAAAGGACGGTAACCAAAGGGAGATGATACATATCCCGTTGTAAGAGGCCACATAAAGCTGCCGTCATTGGAAACGCCGGGAGCCGGAGCATAGTTTGTCGGAGGCTGCTTCTGCTGTTCCTGCTGTTGCTGTTGCTGTTGTTGTGCAGCCTGCTGCTTTGCAAGCTCTTCCTGACGCTGTATCTCAAGGAGTGTTTCCTTGAGCTTTGCATCAAGTTCATTTTCAACTGCTTCAGCTTGATTTTTAAGTGCTTCTTTCTGAGATACGTTATTCTGGATCGAACTAACTACTGCATCCTGTGCCGCCTTGAGGGATTCAAGGCGCAATGACTCGGAATCATAATATTCTTTAGACTTTTTTTGTGTTTCGAGAGCCGCTTCCTTCTGCTCTCTGGTTTTTGCAAGCTCTTCCTTAGCAGCCTTCAACTCAGCTATGACCTTTTTGTCATAGTCAAGCATAGAAGTTACGTAATCGTACTTAGTAAGGAAGGTGTTAAGGTCCTCGGCGCCGAATATAAGCTCGAGATACGACACAGTGCCGTCCTCGTGAAGCGCAACCATTCTTTCAAGGAAGGCTTTTCTCTGTTCTTCGATTTTCTTTGTGGTTTCAATATCGCGCTCGGAAAGCTCACTTATTTCAGCTTCAAGCTGTGTGATAAGGGTGGTCAGCGTTTCCTTCTGCTGTATGGCAGCGTCTACGGATTGGTCGATCAGCAGCTTCTGCTCCCATTCTGAATCAAGCTTTCCCTGGAGAGCGTTAAGCTCAGCATTAAGCTGTTCCTGCTTGTCCTTGTTTGCCGCGATCTGCTGATTGATAGACTGTACTTGTGCATTGTCTACTGTTGCAGCAGATGATGGAGAGATACATATGCACACGCCTACAGTGACTGTGGCAAGTGCCAGTGCCAGTGTTTTTTTCAGTTTCATGGTATACCATCCTTTCTCCCCGTTTATATGAGGGGAATGGGTCGGGTTTTACGTATGAACTTATGTATATTATAATATATTCATTCGCTCGAACAGAGGCGAATCTCGCCTCTGTTACGTTTTTTGTTAGTCTTTAAGATATTTACTGAGGGAGATGCTACTTCCGATAACACCGGTGAGAATACCGATTGCGAGCGCTCCGAGAAGAACATAAGTTGATATATCGGAGAAGCTTACGAAGGAGAGCATGGAAAGATCCTCTCCCGCACCGGAAACGATAGCGGAATAGCCGAACTTGATGATGAAGAAGGAGCCGAGACCTGCTACAGTACCCATGATAATACCTTCGAAGATAAAGGGAAGGATTATGAACCATGCGGTAGCGCCGATGTATCTCATAATGCTGATCTCTTTCTTGCGGTTAAGAACGGCGATCTTGATGGTGTTGATGATAATGAAGATACTTACTACAAAGAGGATAGCAAGGAACCAGAAGAACACGATCATGATGCTATGTTTGATACCCTCGATCTTATTTGAAAGGTCAAGACTGTTTCTTACCTTTCTGACGCCTTCGATATTACGAAGCTCGTAGTCAAGCGTGGTTACTCCCTCGTTATCCTTGTATTTTATTGCAAAGGAATCGGAAAGAGGATTTTCTTCATCGGTGATGTCTCCGTAGAGGTCGGGATCCTCTTCCTTGAGGCTTGCGAGCTGCTCGGATTTGGTGGAATGCGTTACCGTATCCACGTTGTCAAGCCCGTGGATAGCAGCTTCAACTGCGTCGATCTCTTCTTCCGTTGCATCGGGCTGACAGAATACGACGATCTCGTTGAGAGTTCCTAATTTTTCAAGGTTTGTGTCAATATTCAGAACCAGCAGGGAAAAACCGCCGATAACGAGAAGACAGCTGAGAAGAACGGCAATTGAGGCGAATGTCATGACACCGTTGCGTTTCAGACTTTTCAGCGCCTCGCCGATGAAGTAAAACAAATTATACCGTCTCATTGAACATACCTCCTACACGGTCGTCGATAACAAGACCGTCCTGAATTCTGATAACTCTCTGCTTGTAGTAATCAACGAGGGACTGCTCGTGTGTTACGACGATAACGGTTTTTCCAAGCTTGTTGATCTTTACGAGAAGATTCATGATCTCAAGAGACATCTGAGGGTCAATGTTACCGGTAGGCTCGTCTGCAATGATAACGGAGGGATTGTTTGCAAGTGCTCTTGCAAGGGCAACTCTCTGTTGTTCACCGCCGGAGAGCTCATGGGGGAATGCAGAATGCTTGTCGGACAGGTTTACGGTGTTGAGAATAGCGGGCACGCGGCGTTTGATCATCTTGGATGGTGTGCCGACGACGCGCATCGCGAAAGCAACGTTTTCGTAAACTGTCATATTGGGAAGGAGTCTGAAGTCCTGGAAGACAACTCCGAGCTGACGTCTGTAATGGGGGATCCTTCTGTTAGGCGTTGTAGTAAGATTGTACTGACCGACGATGATGTTACCGGAAGAAGCCTTTTCCTCACAAAGAAG
>JAZUAR010000121.1:0-20895 GCA_045638055.1 Candidatus Avispirillum sp. | reverse complement strand
GGCAATGCTATCCTCGGCAAAACATTCAAGCCTGACGTGCTATCCAAGCGCAGGATGAAGAATACCGGCCAGTCACCTATGTACTATGCGGAGAACACCCATCCGGCGATCATCACGCAGGAGATGTTTGATATGGCGCAGGCAGAGATGCAGCGCCGCAGAGATGAAAAGGATACATCGGTCGGTACCAGCCGATACACCAGTAAATACCCGCTCAGTGGTCTGCTGGTATGCGGTACCTGCGGCCACCGGCTACGCAGGCATGTACGCACCGTCGGCAGCGGAAAGCGCGTAGCGGCTTGGGGTTGCACCAACAGGATCAGCACCGGCCGATCGGTGTGCGACAGCCATCATATCAACGAGGATGTACTGGAGCGCACCATGCGAGCCGCATTCGACGGAATGGATGATGTGCTGGATATCGTGGAGGAAAGCTGCGCAGAGGTTCTGGAGGTCGATAACCATGCAGAGCTGGAACAGGTGCAGCAGGATATCATAACCATACAGGAGGCCGTCCTCGCCCTCCACAAAGCCCAGCAACAAGGTTCGGTAAGTGAGAGGGACTATGAAATCAAAATCGCCTCCTACAGCCAGCAGATGGACGAGCTGCAGGAGCGTCAGCGGGAACTCAAAGCAACGGTAGGAAGATTCGCAGAAGTGAAATACTGGATGGATGCCTTCAAGGAACATGTCCACAGCGGCGAAAAGATGGATACCACCGATGCGGTTGTGCTGCGCCAGCTCACCGACAGGATCGTTGTATACGATGATCGGCTGGAAATCTACCTGCGGATCGGTGGTACTGTGGATCAGAAATACGAATAACAAACACAGCAGCGGAGCGACACCGTTGCTGTGTTTTTGTAGAAATATTGAAATATTAATGCTATTGTGATATAATAAATAGGCCAAGGGAAATCCTTGAGTATTTGGGTTGTAGGAGGTAGCGAAGATGGATATCCTAACCATGGTGTACATTGGGCTTACCGCCGCCTGCATCATTCTTTAGCCTTTGTGCTGGATGTGTTAGTCAGGCCAATTGGTGGTAAGTCCCAAGGCTCAGCAGACAATAAAGAGCGTCACTGAAGTAGCGAAATATCTACGGATGGTCTTTTCTCTATTGAAACTGTTTGGCTAAAATCACCCCGCTCGGTAAAACGAGCGGTTTTTTATTTTTGAATAAGATAGGAGCATTGCTGTGTTTTTGTCTTCATTGAAAAAATCAAACTTTTGTGATATAATGTTTTTAATTACGAACAACAAGGGGCTTTTACAGTATGAATACAGGCGATATTATCACTTTTGACGCGAAAAAGAACTTTACTTTTATAAAGACATTAGGTGGCGGGGGAACTGGCGATACGCTCTTATTCAAAGACGAAACCACTGATATGCTATTTGCAATCAAAAAATACGTGCCGAAGGACAAGCGCTACATAGATGAACACTACGAGCGATTTGTTGACGAAATCAAAATATTGTTCAATATATCCCATCCGAACATTGTGCGCATATATAATTACTACTTGTATCCACAGGCAAAGACAGGTTTTCTACAAATGGAATATATCGATGGGACTTGCATCGATCAATACGAGCCAATGCCATGGGATGATAAAGGATGGGAAGATATTTTCACCGACGTTATTGGTGCATTTGAATACTTAGAAAAGAACCACATTCTGCACAGAGATATTCGCCCCGCTAATATTCTGATTGATAAAGCCGGAAATGTCAAAATCATTGATTTCGGTTTCGGAAAACAATTGAATGGTAGCAGAAACGACGGGAACAGCATATTGCTAAATTGGCCTGCCACAGAGATGCCAAACGAAGTGCAACTTAATCAAGAATATGATGAGCGGACAGAAATCTATTTCGTAGGAACCTTGTTCAGGCATTTACTGAAAGACAAAATCAAAGATTTCCGCTTTCAGCATATTATAGAGAAAATGGCGAAAATTCACCCCGATCAACGCTACGCTTCTTTTTCGGATATTATGACTGACATCACCGCTGGTGTATTAAGCGAGATTGATTTCACAAATGAACAGAAAGAGTGTTATCGCAATTTTGCCAACGCTTTGTGCTCTCATATCTCGAACTATACTGATAAATATTCGCCTCTTAACGATATGGGTCAGACCCTTTCCAAGTTGGCGGAGCTAATCAGAAATTCATCCCTTGAAGAATGCATACAGAACAACAGTCAGCTCATCGGGTGCTTCATTGCAGGAGGATATAGTTACAGTACCAGAAAGGATATCGATGTCCAGATTGTGACTGATTTTTACAGCTTAATAACAAGCTTACCCCCTGCGAAAAGGAAGCTGCTATTTTCTAACATTTATACGCGATTAGCAACGATAAAAATTGTGGTAGACGACCCGGATCTGCCGTTCTAATAACAGGGGTGAGATTATGGAAATTAAAAAGAAAAGCTCTATCGAGCTAATGAACATATACGCAGAAATACTTGCAGAGCTGAACAGCCGTAAAGTGGTGCGTACATATAACAGCCCTGTTGGTGATTACGCAGAGTGGCTGGTTGCAGAAAAACTCGGTTTCGTGCTGGAGCATAATTCGCAAAAGGGTTACGATGCGTATGATCCCAAAACAGGTTTGCGCTATCAGGTAAAAAGCCGGTGGGAGCGCGGTGCAGCATCGGTACAAAGCAGAGAGCTGAATGTGATCAGGAACTACGATCACAATCAATTCGACTATCTGATCGTTGTGATATTCGATGAACATTTTGGTGTCAAGGAGGCATACATGCTGCCTCACGATACTGTAAAGCCCTATGCTCGTTACAACAAGCATCAGAACGGTTATATTTTGATCGCCAAGGGTGCGGTGCTTACTGACAAAGACACAAAGGACATTACCCTGCAACTGCGGTAACAGTGTACTTTTGGTACAAACAACCTGCATTTACGCTCCGTTTGGTGCTAACATCGCAGATCAAAAGCACCCGATAGGGTGCTTTTTTCATGCCACTATATCCTTGCCATTTCCCGAAAAAGCCTGTAAAATAAGGGCTTTTCGCCTCTTCCCTATAAAATATCAGAGCCTTAATCAAAACGATTAAGGCTCTTTTTTGTTGCTCTATAAAGCTATCGCCATTCCCTTATATTCCCCTTTATTCCTGTCTTTTTGGTCGGCTTCCCCGCCGACTCGGCGTTTTTGCTTTTTCAAACGAGATACTCCCGCACATTATTGACATTGTTTTTTTCTTGTGATATACTTTAACTACCATAAAGAGTGCGTGGGGGACAAGCCCGCAGACCGCACAGCAACCTGCAACTGTAAGGTGCTAAAGCTTGAGTGATGGGGATTCAGATATTTACTCCCATCATGCCGATGGGAGTTTTTTATTGCCTCTTTATGGAATTTTTATTTATAAAGAGGTACAAAATGAAGAAAAAGAATTTAGCGGGATGTAAATTCAGCGACAAAGACGGACGCCTTTTCACAGTCCTTTCGGGCTATGAGAATGATGCTATTGTGTTTGAAGAATATTCAACTGATAATGCTCCACTGGGCTTTTGCTGTGATGCCTACATCGAAAACGGGCGTCTTTATGGCTCTTATCACGTGAATTATTCCGTTTCAAAAAGCGAGTTTTTCTCGTGCATTGAGGATTGCAATGATTTTTCTAAAATACTGTCCCAATTAAAAAGCAGATACTACAAAATACCAAGAGCTTTCCTGGCCCTTGTGTGCGAAATATTTATTAACGAACGAAAATCAGTTTAAAAGCAAAAGAAAGGCGAAGATACGGCTATGGCAAGAGAATCATTCTTTATGGGTGGCATGACAATCACTCTGGAAGATGCAATAAGATATATCAATACCTTTGACGAATTTGAAAAGAAATACAGTGACAAGATGCTTGACGATGACAGGCAGCTTTCCTTCTACCTTTCAGAGCTTTCGTTAAAATATCCCAAAGACTACACCGAGGTTTCTGATAACGCAGGATGCGCCACCGCATATTTCGGGAATCTGATAAACGGACACAAGAAAAATCCGTCAAGAGACGTGCTTATCTCGATCTGTCTTTCGCTCGGCACTACTATTGACGAAGTTCAGCAGCTACTGAAATACGCCGGTCATGCGCCTCTGTACGTAAGAAGAAAACGCGACGTTATCCTGTGGTTTGCTTTTATGAAAGGGCTCACCCCTTACGAGGCTGACGTTCTCCTGAAAAAAAGAGGCTATGAGCCTTTGACCAATGAAGGAAAAAAGGAAGTACGGAAAGCAAAAAAGCTAAAGTTATAATTCGCTACCGGCAGTAGTTAACAATGCTACGAACTCCTTGTATAATTAAGTCACAGCAAAGAGCTGAAACAAAAATTATACAAGGAGTTTCTATTATGAAGAACAACATTTTTATCATCGCACAGCAGTTTTACGGCAACAGAACAGGTACTGAAATCAGAAAAGAAGAAGCGGATTTCTTCATTCACGGCATCCTTGCCAATGAAATCAGCTATCACAAAGACGTTGTCTTTGACAGAAAAACGGTAAAGGTCCCCGGCACGGACAATCTTGTCATCGTGTACGATCAGGGCATAGAAGACGAGTACGTAAACGTTAGGTTCCCTGAATATTATGCCGAAGAGAACGAGGAATACCGCGAATTCTGGGGAGAGGATATAAAAATGATCGTTTCATGCAAGATTCCCGAGATCGGATTTGAAATCCACACCCGTTGCTTTGCCTGCAGAATCGACAAAAACGGAGAGCTTTGCAGTCTCGAGGACGGAGACTGCGAGAAGTTCATTCAGTATTTCCCCGTAAAATAATACACCTTATTTTTTCGCCGGCAGAAAAATATACAAATCACTTTAATTATGTAATATAATCAAAGCACCATATACAAGAGAAAAATCAAATAGCATAATCCCCCATTGCAAAAAAGAACAGGCATAAGCCTGTTCTTTTTTCGTATTATCCCAAACTATAAATATATATTCCAACAAAAAAACGATAATAGCTGTGGCTATTATCGTTTTTTGTTGTGAGAATCGCGCGGTATTGTTTTTTCGATCGCTTTAGCAAATTTAAGCACAGCGTTACTAATGCAAGCGCATCGGTTTGCCGCCTCTTTACCCGTCTTTTTTTGAGGTTTATTTTTCTTACCTCAGATTCATTTCTTCTCTGAATTTCTTTATTGCTGTTTTCAGGTCATCGAGAGTTTTGCTCCACCAGCCGCCCTGTCCTGACGGATGATAGCTATACAAAACGTAAAAGGGAGTATCCCTCATTACATGCTTATACAACGAAATACTGCCGCTTTTATTTTTCCATACAGGCTTTCCTTTATTATTCTCGGCAGGATATCTTTTGTCAAGCTTATTTTCAAAATACTTCTCATCAGTGAATTTACCTTGAATAATTATGAGATCACCCTCAAGAATCTCAAGCTCCTTCAGCAGTATCTCGGGGCAATGTTTCTTCATAGGATCACTGTGCAATAAGCTGCTGACCTTATTAGGGTCATCGGAAAAAGCACATTTATAATAGTTTGTGAGGCAAAAGTACGTTAAGAGGCTACCGTATTCTTCCAGATCCTTTTTCGCATAGCTTTCAGGCTCTTCGCCCTTCATGACAAGGGCTAACGTATAGAGCGTTTTAAGATAATGACTGTTTTTATCCTCATCCAACGATGACGGTCTTGTCAGCTCCTTATGCTCGGATATACCCTCCTGCCCCACTACTACGACCTTAGGATATCCGTCCTTGCCGTAGTTTTTGCCTACGCGGGCAGCATGATCGCATATGATCTTCGGCTGCTCCATACCCTTACTGCACTCTGCAAAATGAGGACACGTTCCGTTGCTGTAAAAGCTGCTGTACGCCGCATTCAGCTCATTTATATACTGTTCATAGCTTTTAGACATCATCAGCACCTCCCGTTTCGTTTATTATAGCACAGCTTAAATGAACGGTCAACATACACCGGTACGTCAGAGCCGTGATCACAGCTTTATGCATCAGGGCTTTCGCCCTCCAAAATCTCAAGAAGATCCCTTTCGGGGATATACAGGGTGTGTCCCGTTTTTTCTATATGCGCTTCAAATTTTCTATACAGTCTTCTGCCCTGACTGTCTGAGCCCTTCAGATACTCCTGTGCCTTTTTGAAAACCTTTTCCTCCTCCCGTGAAAGCTCGCCCTCATGTTTTGCCATACGGTAAAGGGTGGACATATGCGGATACCAGCCTGCGAAAATGGTTGAATAATGCTTAAGGGAGCCAATGCCCCAACGGTCGTTTGCAAATCTGTACAACGCCTGAAGGTCGCTGCCTCTAACATTGCCGACCTCGGTTATGATAGCCTGCTTCGGCATGGCAAAGGGTGTACAGTCTATAGTGACTATATCCCCCACCTTGAACGGCACGGGAAGATTGAGATCTTTTATGCGGTTAAAGCGGAGATCTGTGAAAAAATAATCTTCTCCGTATTCAAAATAAACAATATTGCCGTTCCAAATGTAATATGTATATTTGTGAAGCAACTCATTTCCGTCAGTGATCCATTTCTCAAGCTCAAACCATTGATACTCATAATCTCCGTCCAACTCCCGTATACGTCTCATCGCTTTTTCAAGACTGAGAAATGGCGCATTACCGTAGTATTCAGGTCTGTTATTATGCTCATCGAACCAAGCCTCTTTCAGATAAAATATTTCTCCCTTTTCAAGATGAAGCTCGCCAAGGGCTTTGTTTATCGCCAAAAGCACTCCTCCTGTGGCATATTCAGCTTTTTTTCTCAGCGGAACGGGGCTCCCCAGGATGATATTTTCTATCTGCCGTTCATCAAGATCCTTATCCTTCAGATACTCCCTCATCTCGAGTGATGGAATGAAGGTTTCAAGGATTTTTAAATATTGTTTTCTATCCATAAATTACTCCTGTTCATAAATTTCTGCAAGGCCGTATTATTTTCTTTTCTTTTTAAACACGTCATATCCTGCGATCTCCAGATCAAGTCCAAGCTGATACCAATCAAGCTTGGACATTTTTTTGATCTGTGATGGAGAAAGTATTACGGGTATCTTATCGGGGTCCAGCCCTGCAAGCTCCTGCTCCTGCCGCATTCTCCAGTAATCCGTTTTCGTCATTGTCGGTCTGCCGCTGCCGTCAATTTTGTCGCTGTACAAAGAGGGGGTGTCCATAAAAAGCGAATAAAGCAAAACAACGATAAAAATAATGGGCGAATAGATAAGCAGCTTTCCTATAGAAAAAGCGCAGCGGTTTTCGGCTGAATTATAGAACATACCGTATATCATAAAAATAAACGGAGAGAAGGCGCAAAAGCCGCAGATGCATTTGCACACGATCCCGAGAGGGGAGGAGCAGCTTTTGCCGTCACTTTTTAGAAAAGCTTTACCCTCAAGGCAGGAGAACAGGCCGAACATTAAGGGCAGGTCAAGCATAATGCCCGTAATAAGTCCCCATGCGTGAACAGCCTTTCCCCCAAGAAACGTGCGCAGGATGAAAAAGAAAAGATAATATAGGATCGGAACTGTTATGTATTTTTTCAATTTGGCGGTCCAATATCGGTTATAGGATTGTTTTGTCCTCCTGTCATTTTCAATGGCGCAGCCGATCTTTGACGCGGTTCGATCGATCTCATACTCAGTCATAATTTATCTCCTTTTTCGGCTTCTTTGCATTTTTTGAAAGCTCATATCCTTAACAGCTTTGCAATTAAGCTGAGGGTGGGATATGTATTTTTTCATCTGATGACATAATATCACCTGTTCTGTGCCGTTTTTGGTACATCCTCTTTTTTATAATATAGTCGAACAAAAATGATACGGAGGTATGGCGATGAAGGGTAGTAACAGTGAGTTCACTCAGCTCAGCATATTCGATGAGATAACAAAGCTTATAAACAGCAAGAATACAAATATGTCCCCCAAGGATTACGGGGATTTGATAAATCATCTGAAAAATGCACAACAGACAGCTCTTGCCCGTGAAAAGGATGAAAAAAGACGCCTCGAGGAAGAAGAGCGAAAGAAAAAGGAAGAAGAAAAGCGAAAGAAGGAAGAAGAGCACGTCAAAGCTGTCACCTCCATGGATCTGCCTCTGAGCTGGGAAAATATCTTTTCCTCCGACGAGCGTACACAAGGTGTCCACGCCGACAGCATCTCCGACGGCCTTATTATGTCTCTTGCAAATCTCGCAAGGGTAGATATTGAATATATCTCCTCAATCACCGGCGAGGATTACAAGACTGTTATCTGCGCGCTCAGGGGCTCTATCTTTCAGAATCCCGAAACGTGGGGCGAATGCTTTTACAAGGGCTGGGAAACGGCAGAGGAATATCTTTCCGGCAATCTGATGAAAAAATGGAAGGCTGCAAAAGAAGCAAACGAAAAATACCGCGGCTATTTCTCCGAAAACATACGCGCCATTGAAAGAGTCCTTCCCCCCACCGTTGCGACGAAGGATATTTACGTCACCCTCGGCTCTCCGTGGGTACCCGCAGACGTTATCGACGATTTTATCGAGCATCTTTACGGCCGCAGATATCTGCACATGATCAATCCCGGGAAGGGACAGCCCTCCTATGATTATTTCGGCACCATCCACGATGAGCTGACGGGCACATGGGAGATACCCTGCAAAACAAGATACTGTCACAACGTGACCGACACCAAGACCTACGGCACGGACAAGCTTGAGGCGCTGTATATTCTTGAAAAGACTCTCAACATGAAAAGCATGGCCGTTATGGATGAGGTCAGCTGCCCGACGAATGCATCAGGCAAAAAGCGTGTGATCAACAAGGAGGAAACTGTACTCGCCATTGAAAAGCAGCAAAAAATGATAGCTGAATTTCAAAAATGGATATGGACCGATCCTGCCCGAAGCGAGCGGCTTGAAATGATATTTGAAAACAATTTCAGCTGTGTGCGAAGGCGTATATTTGACGGCTCTTTTCTGACCTTTCCGGGCCTTGCCCCTCACATAAGCCTGTACCCCTATCAAAAAAACGCAGTTGCGAGAATCCTTTTTTCGCAGAACACACTTCTTGCCCACGACGTGGGCAGCGGAAAGACCTATATTATGCTGGCTGCGGGCATGGAGCTTCGGCGCATGGGCATTTCAAAAAAGAATTTGTTCGTTGTTCCCAACAACATCGTCGGCCAGTGGGAGCGCACGGCCCGCGAAATGTACCCCTCCTCTGATTTTTTAGTGGTAGAGCCAAAGAATTTCACCCCTCAAAAGCGCAAGGCCGTTCTGGAAAAGATCCGCGACCGGGATTTTGACGGGATCATTATGGCATACAGCTGCTTTGAGCGCATCCCTCTCTCCCACGAGTTTTACTCAGACCAGCTTCTGAATACCTATGAGCAGACCCGCCAGCTTCTGGAAGATGCCAAGAAAAGCACCTCTAAGCTGAGAAAGTACAGTGAAAAGATCAAAAAGCAGCTTTCGGAGCTGAATGCAACCCTATCAAACCTTTCAAACGACGTATATTTTGACGAGCTTGGTATCACACGCCTTTTTGTGGATGAAGCCCACAACTACAAAAACGTTCCCATAGAAACCAAGGTAGACAAGGTTCTGGGAATCACCAAGGGCGGCAGCAAAAAATGCTCCGATATGATGGACAAGGTGCGTATGGCTCAGAAGACGGGTGGCGGTGTCGTTATGGCAACGGGAACACCCATTACAAATTCCATAACTGATGCATACATTTTTCAGAAATATCTCCAAAGCGGAGAGCTGGGACTTCTTGACCTGCAGAGCTTTGACAGCTGGATCGGTATGTTTGCGGAGCGTGTTACGGAATTTGAAATCGACGTTGACACCTCAAGCTACAGGCTTGCCACCCGCTTTTCAAAATTCCACAATCTGCCCGAGCTTACCACTCTGCTCTCTCAGATCGCAGATTTCCACAGAGCCGACAGCGAAAACGGGCTGCCTGAGTTTGATGGCTATACTGATTCCCTTATAGGAAAGACAAAGGATTTTGCAAGGTATCTCAAGGATATCTCCGCCCGCGCCGATGACGTTCGCCGCGGCAGGGTCCTGCGGACTGTCGACAATATGCTGAAGATCACCACAGACGGAAGAAAGGCCGCTCTTGACCTGAGGCTTGCAATTCCGCAAAACCCCTTTACCTATCAGTCAAAGGCCTTTCGCTGTGCGGAAAACGTGTGCAGCATATATCTTAATACTGCAGAGAAAAAAAGCACGCAGCTTATATTCTGCGATACCTCCACTCCGAAATCGGGATTTAATATGTACAGCGAGATGAGGCTCTTGCTCGTCAAAATGGGGATCCCCACCGAGCAGATCGCCTTTATCCACGATGCAACCGGCGAAAGGCGGCGACTTGCCCTTTTTGATGCTGTGCGAAAGGGCGAAATACGTATTCTTATAGGCTCCACCTTCAAGCTCGGACTTGGCGTTAACGTTCAGGACAAGCTTATTGCAATACATCATCTTGATATACCCTGGAGGCCTGCCGATATGACTCAGAGAGAGGGCAGAATCCTCAGACAAAACAACGAAAACGAAAAAGTATATATTTACCGCTATATAACCGAGGGCAGCTTTGATGCATATTCCTGGCAGCTACTTGAAACGAAGCAGCGCTTTATCACGGGGCTTCTTTCAGGCTCATACGATGAGCGCTCGGGAACGGATATTGAGGACACTGTCCTTAATTATGCGGAGATCAAGGCGCTGGCCGTGGGAAATCCCCTTATAAAAGAGCGTGTTGAGACAGCCAACGAGCTGACCCGCTATCTCACCCTCCAAAGAAAAACCGTTGAAACACGTCTAAGGCTTGAGAAGGAGCTTTCGGAGCTTCCTTCCCAAATCGACAGTCAGAAAAGGCTTATCGACCTTGCAACAGAGGATAAAAAATGCGCTCATCCCTTACCGATACCGCAAAGCACCGCAGAAAAGAATGCATACTCCCTTAAAAGAAGGGATATCAGAGAGTCGATCTTCAAGGCTATTCGCGAAAATGAGCTGAAGGACAAGGAAACATATCTTTCGGACTACCGCGGCTTCAAGATAATCCTTCCTGCAAATATGATAAAGGAAAAGCCCTACGTCTGGCTTACAGGATGCGGCCGTTACTACGTGGAGGCGGGAGACACGGAGATCGGCGCTCTTGTACGTATAGACAATTTCATAGACAATATGAGCCTTCATATTGAGAAGCTTCAGAGCGGTCTTACGTTTCTTACGGACAAGCAGCGCGATACACAAAAGGAGCTAAAAAACATCGTGAGCTACGTCGACGAGATAGAAAACTTGAAAACAAGGCTCGAGGAAATAGACAAAAAGCTGGGAGTTGATAAAAAATGAAAGAAATAAAAAACGAAAATATACCGATAATGAACGTTAACCGTCTGGTAACGGAGCTGGCGCCTGCATACAGCAGCATCATAAATGCCGGTCTTCCCATAAAGCTTTTCCCCTCCGTTATGCTCTGGGGTGCGCCCGGTGTCGGTAAATCACAGGCAGTCAGACAGCTGGGGCGGGAAATCGAAAAAAGCACGGGCAAAAGGACCTGCATCACCGACGTGCGCCTTTTGCTTTTCAACCCCATAGACCTGAGAGGAATCCCCACGGCAAACGAAGAAAAGACCCTGGCCATATGGCTGAAGCCTCAGATATTTCAGATGGATCCCGCAGAGGATATTGTGAACATTCTGTTCCTTGACGAGATATCAGCAGCGCCCCAGTCTGTGCAGGCGGCGGCATATCAGATAACCCTCGACCGAGTTGTAGGCGAGCACAGGCTCCCCGAAAACTGCATAGTCATTGCGGCAGGTAACCGCACGACAGACAAATCAGTTGCCTTCAAAATGCCGAAGGCGCTGGCAAACCGACTTTTACATATCGAGGTAGAGGGCAGCTTTAAATCATGGAAGGAATGGGCAATAGGCAGCGGCATCAATCCCAAGGTGGTAGGATTTCTTTCCTTCCGTCAGGACCGTCTGATGAGCTTTGATCCTCAGAATAACGATCTTGCCTTTGCAACACCCCGTGCATGGGAAATGGTCAGCAACATACTGAACTGCGTGGATCCCGACGTTGATAAAATGTACTCCCTTATTGCGGGAGTTATCGGCACGGGCCTTGCAATAGAATTCCGCACCTGGGCAAAGGTCTGCTCAAAGCTTCCCGACGTAGAGGGGATATTCAACGGAACGGAGTTTTCGATCCCCTCGGGAACGGATGCAATGTATGCCCTTTGCGCCGCAATGACCTCCTATGCAAAAAATCACAAATACGAATTTGACCGTATTGCAAATTCCATTCGCTATGCAGACCGACTCCCGCCCGATTTTTCCACAGTTCTTATGAAGGACTATATGCATATAGAAAAGAACTACCGCGAAAAGCTCCTTCGTATTCCCGAATTTTCAAAATGGCTTTCTACGAAAGGAAAACTGCTCCATGGCACTGTCTGAAGAAAAAGTGCGCGAATATATGAAGCGCCTTCTTGTTGCGCGTATGCGCATACTTTGCAACCACGGCTTTTACGGTCTTCTGCTTATGAATATGATATACTCCGTGGATGAGGGCGCGCCCACGGCATATACGGACGGCGAGCGCATCGCCTTCGGTATTGAATTTCTCGAAAACCTTTCCGACAGCGAGCTTGACTACGTGCTGATGCACGAGATACTCCACGTGGTGCTGCACCACTGCTTCAGAGGAAAGGAAATGCTCTGGGAGCGCTACAACATTGCCGCCGATATCGTTATCAACTCCATAATCATGGCAGAAAACGGAGGAGATCTCTCAAGCATTACCCTTGCGGACTACGGCGTTTCCATGCACGTTGCCCCCGACGGCAACGAGGGATATATCTATACCGCAGAGGAGGTATATGAGATGCTGCCGGAGCCTGCCAACAATCCTTCAACTCCCTATAATCTTGCCGGCGGAATGGAGGACGGGCGCGCAAAAAAGGAATCAATAAAGCCACAGGCCGGAAAGCCCACTCCAAAAAGATGGGACGATCATTCCAACTGGGGAAAATTCGAGGAGGACGACGTTCTTCGTGACGTATGGGTCAAGAATTTTGCAGAAGCCTGTGAAGCGATAAAGGTCCGAGATCCCTCCGTTGGCCGCTCAACCTTACCTATGTTTGCCAAGAGGCTTCTCGACAAGCTGACAAAGCCCCAGACAGACTGGAGACAAGTACTGAACGAATTTCTTTCGGAGGAAACTCTCGATTACTCCTTCTCACCTCCCGACCGCCGATTTGGGGACGGCCCCTTTTTCCTGCCCGACCTGAACGAGCCTGTGGAATCTGAAGCAGACGAAATAAAAAAGGTGCTGTTTATGGTGGACACCTCAGGCTCCATATCAGACAAGGAGCTGACTGCGGCATATTCCGAGATAAAGGGCGCCATAGACCAGTTTGACGGCAAGGTGGAGGGGTGGCTCGGCTTTTTTGATGCTGCAATAATTGAGCCGAAGCCCTTTAAAAGCCTTGAGGAATTTCTCGTTATCAAGCCTGCGGGCGGAGGCGGAACGGATTTTCAGATAATATTTGAATACGTGGCACAGTTTATGGAAGAAGAACCGCCGAAATATATCGTTATCCTGACAGACGGATATGCCCCTTTTCCCAAGGAGGAGCTTGCCGACAACATCCCCGTGCTGTGGCTTATCAACAATGACGACGTGACCCCTCCCTGGGGAAAGATCTCGAGAATACACATATAAAAGCGCCCTATGGGACATTTTTGTCCCATGGGGCATTGTATTATATAATCAGAAATGATATACTGAAGCTGAGGTGAGGATAATGTATACAAAGCAGCCGAAAAAATTACTTATAATAAACATCCTTGATATTCTGAGAAAATATACGGACGAGAATCACCGTCTGAGCCAGAAGGATATTATTGAAATTCTCAAGAACGAATATACCATGACCGCAGACCGCAAGGCTGTGCGCCGCAATATTCTCAATCTTATTGACTTCGGCTATGAGATCGAATACAGCGAGTCTATCCGTATGGTGCCAAATGCAAAAACAGGGGAGCTTGAGGAAAGCTACATAATGTCCGACTTTTACCTTGTTCGTGATTTCACCGACGGCGAGCTGAGGCTCCTTATTGACGGTCTGCTTTTCTCAAAGCACATTCCCTACAGCCAGTGCAAGGAGCTTGTGGACAAGCTTGCGGGTCTTTCCAACAAATACTTTGAAAGCCATATAAAGCATATCCGCACAATGCCTGATAATGCCCCGAAAAACAAGCAGCTCTTCTATACCATCGAGGTGCTTGACGAGGCTATCAGCCGCGGTCGGAAGGTTGCATTTACATACAACTCCTACGGCACGGACAAAAAGCTCCATCCCCGACTCTCATCTGACGGAAATGCAAGAGAATATATTGTAAATCCTTATCAGATAGCAGCATCAAACGGCAGATATTATCTCATCTGCAACTATGATAAATACGATAATATTGCAAACTACCGCCTTGACCGCATCACAAATATTAAAATTCTTGACGTACCCTCAAAGCCTGCAAGACAGGTGCGCGGACTTGAAAACGGAATTGACCTTCCCCGCCATATGGCAGAGCATATCTATATGTTTTCGGGGGACAGCGCAACAGTCACCTTCCGATTTAAGAAATATATACTGAATGACGTTCTCGACTGGTTTGGCGGAGATATCGCCTTTACGGAGGAGAGCGACGATGAGGTGACCGCCAGAGTTACGGTAAACCTTAACGCTATGCGCCGATGGGCTCTGCAGTATGCCCTTCACGCGAGAGTGCTGACCCCTGCCCCTCTGGCAGAGCAGCTGAAGGAAGATATAAAAAACGCAATGGAAAATTATAATTCATGATACCCTCCCCAAATTGAAGTCCGCTATTTTCAAAAAGAGCCGGAGCCTTGACTTTTACGTCAAGGCTCCGGTTCTTTTTTATCCTTCAATGCTCTTCACAAACTCATAAAACCTGTTGAATGCTGCTCGGGTATTCGCCCGGTTGCGGTTTTTGCCTAGCTTTATGATTTTATCATTGACGTATTCCTTCAAAACATCAACGTTATCGTACACGTTCATCAAAACGCCATCCCGGAGGATTTCGGGAATTTCAAAAGACAGGTCATCGCGAAGCTGACCACTATGATGCTCCTCAAGAAAAGATCTCCAAAGATTCTTGATGCGGGAGCAATAATCATTTACGGTGTAGGATGACTTACCCTTGTTAAGACAATACTGAGTGAGCACCGCTTGCAGGTCCGTAAGAATAGCCTGCTCCGCTGCTCGCAGTTGAGTCCTGCACTGAAAGAGTGCCTTCTGCCTCCATTTCAAGGTCAGATATTCTCGCGCGCTGCTTTTCTATGATATTGCCAAAAGCTCCGATCATTTCATTAACAAACAATTCATCCATACAATCACAGCAACGGCTGTACAGATCGTTTATTTTTTTGAGTTCAATCTCCACAACCTCGTCATATAAGCTTGTGGCATTTTCCTCATACCACTGAATCTGATTTTCAATAATATCTATTGTGAGCCTCCGATTTTCTGTTTATAGGTTGATTACATCACTTATTCCAAGTAAAGCCAAGTGATTTTTCGTTTTCATGCTTTTTAACTCAGTGAATATAGCATTAAGACTTGTGAACTTGAACTAAATCCCCCCTGCAACCAAACGAAAAAAGGAGATCCTGTCGGATCTCCTTTTCCTTTTGTCTTTTCCTACATACTCACTTAATGTTGCTTTTTGCAGTAAAATGTGATAAAATTTTTATATACGTATATTCGTGAATATGTTTTTAGGAGAAAAAACATGAAAAATCCGTTTCAGTATTTTAAGCACCTCGTGAAGGACCCCATCAACAATATCGCTGAGGCCAATGCCCGCAAAAAGGAAATCATGCCATGGTTCATAGGCTCTGCCGCCTTTGGCGTTTTGATGGGAGGTCTGTCCTGCATTGAGGTTCTCAGCTTTCTCTCCCTCTTTACCATTATCGGAGTTGTCGGTATTATGTTCTTCGGCTTCTTGCTTTTGGTCGTCAATATGGCAAAGAAGCGCTTCGAGACCCTTACCTGCGATAAGTGCAATACTCTTGCAGAAATCAAGACAGGTGAGGATTTTCTGAAATATATTTCCTACACAGTTGTAAGGGATGAGGCTATCTACAAGGGCTATACCGGAAACAAAGAGCCCTCGAACGGTGTTTACACTCAGGTAAAGATTTCTGCCTCCTCCTCTGCTGTTCTTGCCGTTGACCTTACGTGCCCTCACTGCGGCGAGGTAAAGCATCTTAAGTACAGTGCTACTCCCTTCAGCTGCCACATAGAAAAGAAGAACGTTCGTATACTTGACTACGTGGATATTCGCAAAGCTATGGAGGAGACTGTTAAGTCTATCGTTGACGACTATAACGATCCCAAGATGCGAGAGAACATTCCCTACACCTTCCATAGCTCCAAAAACCCCAACTTTGAAAAAAGATATGAGTTCAAGGGCGCCAACGGAATCGATGCTCATCCCGACTATATGGGCGCAAGGATCGACTACCACAAGGATGCCGAGGAAATGCTTTTGCATTACTTCATTTTCAACGAGCTATCAGGAACGCTCAGCGACCCCAACAAAGCAAATAAAAAAGGCAAGAAAACCTCAGAAGAAGCTCCTCCCGAGCAAAAGGCTGACAGCATCGAAGCTACCGAGCCTATCGTAGAGCCTCCCGCAGCCTGCGCCTTCGACATCCCCGATCCCGAGATCGTATGCGAGGTTCCCGAGACCGTCTGCGAGCCTATCGAGGCTGAGGCTGAGCCTGAGGTTGAAATTGAGGTTGAACCCGAGGTTGAGGTTGAACCCGAGGCTGAGACTGAGTCCGAATGCGAGGAGGCTCCCGTTCAGGAAAGCCCCGCGGATCCCGAAGGCGAAGAAGCCGCTCCCATAATCATATTGGAGAATGCGCCTTCAGTTGACGAGCCCGAGGTCATTGAAAGCACTGAGGTAGCCGCCGAGCAGGACGAAAAAGAAGCAGTGGCAGAGCCGACAGTCTCACCGGAGCCTGAAAAAAAGAAGCAAAAAAAGGAAAAGAATAAAGACCGCAAAAGCCATCAGACCCTGCTCATCGTTTTGCTCAGCATTTGTGCCGTGCTTCTGATAGCAAGCGGAATCACGATCGGCATACTCTTTGCAGGTCAGGGCGATGACAAGGATAAGGACAAGCCCAAAAAGGAAGAGGAGACCACCGAGGCACCTGAAACCACGGATAAGACCGAGCCCTTGAACGTAAACGATTACGTTGGCTATTGGTACGTTGGCGATGACAGCGAAAAGGAGCTGACCATCCACAGCGGCCTCAAGGACAGTGCAACCTTCTCCTTGTGGTATTATGCTTGTGAAGAAAACGAGATAAAAAACATGACCGTGCAGCTCAGGGAAAACGTTGCAGACTTTTCTCTGGCAGAAAACGGTGTGCTTATCAAGGGCACGCTTACCTTCGAAAAAGACTCTATCACCCTCGAGATAACCCAGTCCACTCTGGAAGCTATGCCCGCTGAGGTGCTGGAATTTACAAGACAGGAAGCAACCTCCGAAAGATATACAGCGGAAACTGAGGATGATTCAATAACAGAGGTCTATTATTCAATAACAGTAATGACCGAGGATCACTACGTATATGAATCCCCCTCTTATATGAGCGCCCCTGTAGAAGTTCTGTCCGCAGGCAACCATTATATAGTGAAGGAAACCTATGATATTGACGGAAACGTTTGGGGCGAGCTTGATTCAGGTCTTGGCTGGGTTTGCATAACAGACGTAGAGGCATACACCGAGCCCGATGATGAGGAAACGAGCGAATCTGACACAACGGATACTCCCGAGCCTGAGCTTCAGGCTTGGCAGACAGCATATCTTGATTATATAGAAACCACCGATGACGGTTATTCTTACTATGCTCTTATCCACGTAGACGACGATTCCATCCCCGAGCTGTACGTTGAACGCCACGACACTGCCGTTGTTTTAGCCTATAAAAACGGCAACCTTATTACAGAGGAGCTTTCTATAGCAGGCGGCTCATGTGCATATGTCGAATATGACGGTGCTTTCCGTGTCAGCAGCGGCCGAATGGGCACTTACTCCGATGAAGTATATACGCTTGACGAAAGCGGCTTTAAAAACGTTTTCACAGGTAGCCGAATAGAAAGTGAGCCGCCCGTGACCGACGAATACGGAAATATGTATTTTGAGACCACCTACACCGCAAACGGCCTTGAGGTCAGCGAGGCGGAATACTTCTCCGCCATTGAAGCGGTCTATGATGACGCGTACGAAACGTATGCAAGCTACTTTACCTCTGAATATTATTTAATTGTTTGGGATATTGAAAATTATTGATCCCTTTCAAAAAACAAAAGACACCTCTAAGGTGTCTTTTGTTTTTATTGACACCCGAGGGGAATGAAACTATAATATATACATAAACACTACGGAGAATAAAATGAATAATATTATAGAAATAACAGATTTCGAGTCAAGTGAGCTTGACTGCTATGCGCGCCTGACCGAGGTTCAGCTGCTCAATCGGGAGTTTCCCGAAAAAGGCTTGTTTATTGCAGAAAGCCCGAAGGTCATCGAGCGGGCTCTCGACAGCGGCTACGAGCCTGTTTCATGCCTCATGGAGAAAAAGCATATTGAGGGCGAGGGAAAGCATATCCTTTCCAAAATCGGCGACGTGCCCGTATATACGGCAGAATTTGATATTCTGACGAACCTCACGGGCTTTAAGCTGACGAGAGGTATGCTCTGCGCCATGAAGCGAAAAAAGCTTCCCACAGTCGAAGAGATATGCAAGGATAAAAGCAGAATAGTCGTTCTTGACAGGGTCATGAACCCCACAAACGTTGGCGCTATTATCCGCTCTGCGGCGGCTCTCGGAATGGACGCGGTGCTCCTCACTCCCGGATGCGCAGACCCGCTGTACAGACGCGCGGCAAGAGTCAGTATGGGAACTGTTTTTCAGATAGACTGGACCTTTCTCGAGGATGACAGCCTTGGCAGCCTGAAGGCTCTCGGCTACAAGACTGTTGCCATGGCGCTGAAGGATGATTCCATTTCAATCAGCGACAAAAGGCTTACAGACGAGGAGCGCCTTGCCGTTATAATGGGGACAGAGGGCGACGGCCTTTCCGACAGCACCATAGACGGCTGTGATTATACTGTAAAAATCCCGATGTATCACGGGGTTGACTCGCTGAACGTTGCCGCCGCAAGCGCCGTGGCATTCTATCAGCTTGGCAACAAGCAGAATTTATGATAACTGCCAAAAGCTGAGGAGACAAAAATCGCGTTATCGTCGGCTGAATTCCAATATTTTATATAAGCTTTCACAGGTATCTTTATGAAAGATCACGTTTACAATGGCTATAAGATCCGCAGGATACTTTCCAAGGATAATGCCGATAAGGGTGGCTTTTTCTTCGTGATTTTTAACAAGATACTCTCCATAATATCCGCGGGATATATTGACACTATCCAAAATCGTGTGGTACAATTACATCGTATATTATAATGTGTATTCTGATAGTTGCCACAAGATTTTCTGCATCTGCAATCTTATCGAGCAACTCCTCCTTACACACGATTCCTCCCATTAAGAAAAAAGCTCTGTCCAAAAAGGATAAATATTATGAAAAAACTTAAAGTCATTCTTATAGGCGGCGGTGACCGCGGTATGAGATATACAAATCTCATGAAGGAGCTGCCCGAAAAGTATCAGGTGATCGCCGTAGCCGAGCCCATAGAAAACCGCAGAAACTTCATCAAGGAAAAGCACTCTCTTCCCGATGATATGTGCTTTACAGACTGGAAGCCCCTTCTCGAAAAGGGAAAGATCGCAGACCTTTGCGTTATTGCCACCATGGACCGCGACCATTTTGCTCCCGCCATGAGGGCAATTGAAGAGGGATACGACCTCCTTCTTGAAAAGCCCATTGCTCCCACGCAGGAGGAATGCACAGCCCTCACAAGGGCCGCAGGCGAGAAAGGAACAAAGGTGGTTATCTGCACGGTTCTCAGATACAGCGGAGTTTTCAACTGCCTTAAAAGGATAATAGACGATGGCAAGATCGGCAAGGTCATGTCCATAAACCACGAGGAATGCGTTGGTATCGTTCATCAGAGCCACAGCTTTGTTCGCGGAAACTGGGGCAACGTGGAGCGAAGCTCCAATATGCTTCTGCAGAAGTCCTGCCACGATATAGACATCATTCAGTGGCTTCTCGGCAAGAAATGTAAGAAGGTCCAATCCTTCGGCTCCCTTTCCTATTTCACAAGAGAAAATGCCCCCGAGGGCTCTCCCGAGCGATGCATGGACGGATGCCCCGCAGCGGACACCTGCCCCTTCAACGCTGTGAAGCTTTATTATGACGATAAAGAAAACGGTTGGTTCAGAGGTGCGGCAACAAAGCACGTTTATCATACTGACGAGCTTGTTGAAAAAGCCCTTCGTGAGACACTTTACGGAAAATGCGTTTTCAAATGCGATAACGACGTTGTGGACCACCAGACAGTTAACATGGTCTTTGAGGGTGACGTTACAGTTACCTTTACAATGAACGCCTTCAACGCAGGCGGCAGATTCATGCACATCATGGGAACAAAGGGCGAGATTCGTGCTGCCCTTGATTCTCAATCTCCCATCAAGGTATATAATTATGCTACCAGAAGCGACGAATACTTTGATATTTCAGGCACCGACGGCGTGACAGGCGGTCACGGCGGCGGCGACGAGGGCATCGTTTATACTCTTTACGAGTACCTGAGCGGAAATTACAACAAAAATTCAATACCTACAATTGAGGAATCCTATTATAACCACTCCATCGTATTTGCGGCTGAAAAGT
>JAZUAR010000120.1:0-4619 GCA_045638055.1 Candidatus Avispirillum sp. | reverse complement strand
GTTAAGTATGTTCGACCCACGGGACCCATTTATGGGTAGTAAGTAACAATTGCACGGCTGGCAGGCCAATACTAAACGCACTTGTGCGTCGCCAGTAGTGTTTAGGGCTATGCCCGAAAATGAAATACCCCCCGTTTTACGAGGGGATATTTATTTTATTTATGCGGGGGTGAATTCGATGGTCTCACCGCCGAGCTCGATCACAAGCTTTTCGCTGTCGTAGCTTACTATCGTTAAAGTATTCGCCATTCCTGTGTCATCTGCGAGGGCGCTGAGAGTAACGGTGCCTGTTTCGCTGTCGTAGGTATATTCCTCAGCAAATGCGGAATAATCCGTATGATCGCGGCAGATGCAATAGTAGGCAAAGCCTCCGAAGGGGCCGAAATTGATGATCTCGGTGCAGCCGTCGATCTCTCTTTCCCAGTCCATATTCGTAAAGGAAAACTCGTTATAATCTACCTTTTCGGTATGAACGTATTTATCCTCGGCTACAAATTCTCTCTTTTCGCCGTCAAAATCAAGCACGAGCTTCTCGTCGTCGCAGCTTACGACCTTTACCTTTGTTATCATCTCGTCTGTGGTCTCAAGAGCATCAAAGGTGATGGTCTTTGTCTTATCGTCGTATGTATAGCCCTCGATGAGGTCTGCATCGTTCACGGGATTGCCGCAGGAGCAGGTGTAGGAGAAGCCGCCGTCAGCTTTCAGGCGAAGTGTTTCCGTGCACTCCTCGGTCTCGCGGATCCAGTTGCCCTTTGTGAAGGCTAAGCTGCTGTAGTCTGCTGCCTCGTTCTTTTTGTCATCCTTTGCGCAGGCAGCGAGAGAAACACAAAGTGTAATTACGCATGCCGCGGCAAGAAGGATGGAAATGATTCTTTTTTTCATAACCTTTCTTCCTTTCTTTCACGCTTTTCGGGTATACGTATTATTTGAGAGGGAGGAGCTCCCTCCTCATCTTAATAATATCACACACGTTGTTCAAAATTGTGACAAAATAGTTGATTTTTTCAATGATTTTTCATTTTGAAGGGTTATTTTCAACAAAAACGTCGCCCTCGTTTTCGCCGAGGTCGAGGAAGGGAGCCTTCAAGGCTCCGTTATAAAGGGTATTTCCCGAAATATAGCAGGAGCGAAGCTTCTTATATATTACGCCGTAGGAGGGGGTAACGCCGCCGCCCGCCTCGCCGAAATCGTCCTTACCCACAAGGAAGGTATTGCCCGTCATCGTAATATTATTGCAGTTTTCGAGATAGACCTGGCAATCGTCAGCTTCATTTACAGAATCGCCCTCGTATCTGCCGTTTCTGTTGAAGATATTTCCCGTAAAGGTGATATTATTGCAGATTATCCATCCGCCAACAAGCTTTACTGCAGGGCCGTAGGAGCGGTCTATATAGTTTCCCGTAACGTTGAGCAGGCTTGAATTTGCAAGGTTGATTCCGCCCATTCTGTTCCATTCGATTCGGTTTCCCGTCATGGTAACGGCGGCGCAGATATCGTCGGCGTAAATTCCAGCCCCTCGGTTTGAATACATAATGCAGTTGGTTATCCAGCCGTCCCAGCCCTTGATGCTGATGCCGCTGCCCTGATTGCAGCCGAGTATGCTGTCCTTAACGGTAAATGCCCAAATTTTTTCAAGGTGGATGCCGTCTCCGCTGAAGTTCATTATCTTGCAGTTATCAACGGTAACGCTGTCCTCACGGAATCCAAGATGGGTTTCTTCGGGATAAACGTTGTTTTCTCGTTCAGGCGGGTCGCAAAGGCGGCTTTTCTGGTCCTCCCACCAAACGTAAACGCCGTGGCAGCACTCCCCAAGTCCCTTGCCGAGAAGCTGAAGATCGCGAACTCTTGCGCCAAAGCCTCCGGACATATCGATAAGGCATTTGCAGCTACCGTCTCTGAGAGCAATAACCGAGCCGCCCGTCTCGCGGTAGCCAAAGCCCGCAAAGCCCATAAGGCAAACGGAGGGCTTCATATAAAGAGTTCGGCAGGAGTAGGTTCCGGGAGGAACGATAACAGCTCCCTTAACCTTTTCAGCCTCGTCTATAGCCGCCTGAAAGGCCGCGGTGCAATCGGCAGCGCCGTCGCCCACGGCACCGAATTTCGTTACGTCAAATGTGTTTATCATAGCTCCTCCAAGGATCGGATTTATAGGTCTATTATATCACTACCGTTAATAAATAACAATACCGATAAAAAAGGAGATGCCGTCGGCATCTCCTTTTTATCATTCTGTTTTTCCTCTTTTGAGAACTGCCCAGGTGGCTTCGAAGATGGGGTCGCGGTCAAGGTCGGTGACCATGATCATCTCGGGGCGGCTGTCGTCGTATGCGTAGGTCTGCTCATCTGTGAGAATGGGACGGGGCATAAACTCAATCGTGGCGCATTCGGGGGTCTCAAACATTGCTGGGGCGCCAAGATCCCATATGGTTCTTGCCCACGTCTCGGGGCAGCCTACTGCACGGTATGCGTTATAGGAAATATCGTAAAGGTAATCGCAAACGGGGTTTGCGCCCTTAAGCTTGCTTACGCAGTCAATGGGAGAGCGAAGCTTCTGGGTTACGTTTGCATCGGGAACGATAATAAGATTAACGCCGCTCTCGAAAAGAAGCTGAGCTGCCTTATAGTCCTGCTCAACGTTATATTCAACGGGGCAGCCGATAGAAAGAGGACGGCATCCCACAAACAAAACGCATATCTTTTCAATAATATCGGGAGCCTTCAAGATCGCGCTTGTCACGTTAGTCAGCGCTCCGATAGCTACAACGTAAACTATCTCGTCGCTCTCGCGTGCAATGCGGATGATCGCATCCGCTGCCTCGCTTTCAACAGCGCATCCTGTTTCGTCAATAGTATTTGTGCTTCCGCGGTATGTTTCTGTTTTATAATGGGGGTCGCAAAGGGAGAGCACCTTAACTATCTCATCATAGCTGCGCTTCATTCCCGTTTCTTTGCAGTTGCATCTGTCGTGCATATAATGCTCGGCCAAGACGGCTAAAAGATCGACCTTCTCGGAATAATACAGACAGGCGATGGCAAACTGATCGTCTATTTCGTTAAAGGCGTCAGTATCAAGAATGACCTTCTTTTTGCGGTCGCTTTTAATATCGTCAAAAATTTCGCGGATAGTCATGGGCACCTCACAAGGCTTTTTTCTTATTATATCCAAAAGGGAATGCTTTGTCAAATTTACCTTTTTAGCTGATCTTTTTGTAGCATTTCAGGTTTTTCTGTGGTAGAATAGAGATATGAATCGTCATCGTGAAAGGATTTTGTTATGAACAATAAAACGTTCCGCGAAAAAATCGGTGATATCCTTGACCACATGGGAAAAAGATTTCTCCTTTGTCTCGGTATTACTGTGATCGGCTTTTTGCTTTGTGTTATCCCCTTCGGTGCAGTTATCGGCGCGCCTCTTGCATATTTCGGTGTTTTCGGTATGCTTTCCGTTATTCCGAAAAAGAAAACGTATCTCATAGGCGCTGTCAACGTTACCTCCCCCGACGGGAAGACCATCCCCTGCGTTCTCATAAAGCAGAAGCACTATGCTTATATGCCCATCGTTCCCATCGTTTGCCCCTTCTATTATTTCTCATTCAAGACACAGTATTATCTTTTGAGAAACGTTACTGCAAAAACTCCCGAAAAGCCGAAAAGAGTACATAATAACATTATTCTCTCCGGTATAATCGAGGCTAAAAAGCTCAGCCACACTGAATATAAGGCGATTGCAGAAAACGGTCAGGCAAACAGCTTTTACGAAGCAATTAAGGCGGATGCCGAAAACGCGAGAGCCCAGTATTTATCGGACATTGAGCACTTTGTATCCACGGGACTCATGGAGGAAGTGTTCTATAACGAGCGCCTCTCTGTGTGCCGTATCGGAGAAGATAGCTACGTTCTGTTCCATTTTTCAAGGGATGATAGCGGTCAGCATGGTCTTGCCATTACAAAGGAGCTTTTCGATGCTTTGAAAAAGGATGATTCCGATATTCTCGAGGCATATCTCGAGCATCCTCAGCTACTCGCCTATATGATCGTGCTCAATGAAAGAACTCTTGAAAGAATGCTCAATGCTCCCGAATTCAAAAAATCCGTAAAGGAAGAGGAGGCAGAGAAGGCAAGAGAGGAAATGGACAAAAATAAAAAGCCCCTCACAAGAGAGCTTATTATAGAGCAGCTCAGAGATACTCTTATTTCCAAAAAGAAATTCTGGGGATTCTTCTGGGCAGCGTGGTGTGCTTTCTTCGTTCCTATGGGCTTTTTAGCAGGTATACCGGGCATCATTATGTGCACGGTTCTGTTTGGCGGATTTTCGGGATATATGGCCTATGACTTCTTCAAGGAATATTTCACCAACAAGAAAAATCTCGAAAGCGGCAGATTCAGCGTAATAAGAGCAGCATGCACAGAAATCGAGGATAAGAGCGACGCTGAAAGCACCTATTACGTTTATAAGTTTGCAAACGGAGAGACTGTCGGATCGGATAAGATCTCATGCAGAGTAGGAGATTACTATTATTTCGTTTATCCCGAAGGATATAAGACATCATCAGGATTCTACCCTGTCCTTGAATATGCCCCCGCTCCCGAAATCACCTGAACAAAATTTGTTCCCACAC
>JAZUAR010000119.1:0-11466 GCA_045638055.1 Candidatus Avispirillum sp. | reverse complement strand
CTCTCTATTGTCCTTCCTAAGACCGCTTGGCCTCCGACTTGCCGTTCTCGAGGAGGGAAAGACTGCAAGAACCTGCGATCTTTCCGAGGATGAGGCTGCGATCATGGATGAGGTCGGCCTTCTCACAATGAAGCCCGTTATCTATGCTGCAAACGTATCTGAGGACGAGGCAGGCGGAGTTTCCCCCGACAACGAGTACTATAAGGCAGTATGCGCAGAGGCAGCAAAGGAAGGCGCTGAGGTTATCCCCGTATGCGCAGGCATCGAGGCTGAGATCTCTGAGCTTGACGCTGACGAAAAGGCAGAGTTCCTTGCAGATCTCGGTATCGAGGAGTCCGGTCTTGATAAGCTCATCAAGGCAGGCTATAACCTTCTCGGTCTTATCAGCTATCTCACAGCAGGCGTAAAGGAAGTAAGAGCATGGACTATCCGCCGCGGCACAAAGGCTCCCCAGGCTGCAGGTAAGATCCACTCCGACTTTGAGCGCGGATTTATCCGTGCTGAGATCGTAGCATTTGCAGACCTTCTTGAGTGCGGCTCCCTTGCAAATGCAAAGGCAAAGGGTCTTCTCAGAAGTGAGGGTAAGGAATACGTAATGAACGACGGCGACGTTGTTGAATTCCTCTTTAACGTATAATATGAAAAAGATATTTTCTTTAATACTTGTCCTTTTGGCGGTGCTTTCTCTGACTTCCTGTATGGAATTTGCATCTGACGTTCCTCCCGAGGAGGCTATAGTCGGAGTGTGGAAGTATGCCCATAACGAGGAATACAGAGATTACATCACAGAGGCGATAACAGACCCCGGCGCATACGTTGATCTTTATTATGAGTTCTACGCAGACGGTACGGGAAAGACATATCTCAGCACAGACGATAACGAGATGGAGTTCACCTATACCTTTGACGGCGAGACTCTCACCATCACAAATAAGGATGGAAGCTTCGATACCCCTGTAAAGCTTAAGGGCAACGTCCTTTCCGTATACGCAGGCGACGGCGAATACCTCGATCTTAAAAGACAGAAATAATCAAAAGTCATACAAAGGCCGAAATATGCTTTTGTATGACTTTTTTAATGCATTAACTGTTGAAATAATTGTCGAAGCATTGTATAATGAAAAAAATACAATCGTTAAGACAGAGGTATAAATTATGAAACTTCTTGAAGAAAGAATCCAGCGCGACGGTAAGGTTTTTGAGGGTAACGTTCTTAAGGTAGACAGCTTTTTGAACCATCAGATCGATGCTCCCTTTATTCAGGAGCTGGGCCGCGAATGGAAGCGCCTTTATGAGGGCGAGGAGATCACAAAGATCCTCACAATCGAGGCAAGCGGCATCGGCATTGCATGTATTGCGGCTCTTGAATTTAACGTTCCCGTTGTTTTCGCAAAGAAGACAAAGACTGTAAATATCTCAGCAGACGTATACAGATCAAAGGTTGAATCCTTCACTCACAAGACAGTTTACGATATTATCGTTTCAAAGGAATTCCTCGGTAAGGACGATAAGGTCCTTATTATCGACGACTTCCTTGCAAACGGCAAGGCTCTTGAGGGTCTTATCGAGCTTTGCGAGGAGGCAGGAGCTACTGTTAAGGGTATCGGCATCGCTGTTGAAAAGGCATATCAGGGCGGCGGCGACCTTATCAGATCAAAGGGCTACAGAGTAGAGTCTCTCGCTCGCGTACAGTCCATGTCTGTTGACGGCGGCGTTGTATTCGTTGACTAAGACGGCTATGCAGAAAAGAATCATAAAGGAAATCTCCGATTTCATATTTATCGAGGATAAGTTGGAGGCGGCTGATATTATCTTTCTTCCCGGCGGCGCCCATGCAGAGGTGCCCGAAAAGGGAGCAGAGGTATTTTGTGCAGGCTATGCGCCCATAATCATGCCCGCAGGCAAATATGCCATAAATACAGGCGCCTTTGCGGGAGTGCAGTCCAAAGGCGATATTTATAACGGCGAATACGTAACGGAATGCGATTTTTATAAGGACGTCCTTATAAAAAACGGTGTCCCCGAGGAAGCTATCGTTTGTGAGGACAGATCCACCTTCACAAAAATGAACGCGGTCAATTCAAGAAAGCTTACGGATAAAATGGGCCTCGATATCAAAAAGGCTATTATTTGCTGTAAGTCCTTCCATGCCCGCCGTTGCCTTATGTACTATAGCTATGCTTATCCCGATACGGAGTTTATCATCTGCCCCACAGACGTGCAGGGCATCAATAAGGACACGGGGCATCTTTATCCCCTTGCAACAAAGAGGGTAATGTCCGAGCTTCGCAAGGCAGGCGGACAGCTGACAGACGAGGTAGACGAATTCCTCGGCCACAGAGAAAAGAAATAAGGAAAAGGACAGCACACGCTGTCCTTTTTTTATATATTGCCTCATATAATAGACCGATACGTGGAGGTGATATTATAAATACTTTAAAGGATATAAGAGTGCGGGAGCGCCGAAGGTGCGAGAGGGGAAATACGGTGGAGTGCCGCTATGACGGGCTGACTCTGTCTGAAATTTCGGCAAATGCAGAAAAATACGGAAGAAACGTTCTCACAAGAAAGAAAAACGAAAGCTTTTTTCAAAAGCTTTTGCAAAGCTTCAATGATCCCATAATCAAAATCCTCATAGGAGCTCTTGTTATCAATGCCATAGCAAGCCTCGGCAGGATAAACTGGGCGGAAACTCTCGGTATAGTTGCGGCAATACTCATTGCCACAATGGTTTCAACGATATCCGAATACTCCTCCTCAGTTGCATATGCAAGGCTTTCCCAAAGCTCGGGGAGCGGAAAATGCAAGGTGCGCAGAGGGGGAATCGTATCGGAAATTCACCCGTCAGAGCTTGTGGTGGGAGACCGTGTCCTTCTTTTTGCGGGAATGGCTATCCCCGCAGACGGAGTGCTCTCATCTGGAGAGATTTATTGCGATCAGTCAGCCTTGACGGGAGAAAGCCGTGAGATATACAAAAGAGAATGCTATGTAAATTCCATAGATCCCGAGAGTTTTCAGTTTGAGCTTCAAAACGAAAATCAGGTCTTTCGGGGCTCAAGCATCGTAAAGGGAAGCGGCGAGATGACGGTGCTTCGTGTTGGAGACAGAACCTTTATCGGCGAGATTGCGGGAAGCCTGCAGGAAAAGGGCCGCCCCGGCCCCTTAAAGCACAGACTGTCCCAACTTGCCAAAACCATAGGCTTTATGGGATACGTGGGTGCTGCAATGATAGCCTTTGCCTATCTTTTCAATTCCTTTTTCATCGATTCGGGAATGGATATGGTGCTGGTGCGTGAAAGGCTTTCCGATACGCCCCTTCTCATTTCGGAAATACTTCGGGCAATAACTATTGCTGTATCTGTTGTTGTGGTTGCCGTTCCTGAGGGGCTTCCCATGATGATAACGGTAGTTCTTTCCTCAAATATGAAAAAGATGATGCGGGGCGGAGTTCTTGTCCGCCGCCTTGCGGGAATAGAAACTGCGGGAAATCTTAATATCCTTTTCACAGATAAAACAGGAACGCTGACCACGGGAAAAATGAGTGTTGTGGGAGTTGTGGGAAGTGATTGGAGCTGCAGCGGGGAAAGAAAAAGCTCGATTCCAAATATTAAGCTTATATCAAAATGCATCGGAGCCGCATGCACACAATACGGCAGCGCAACGGAAAGAGCCCTTTGCGCCTTTGCGGGAGGAGGAATACATCCTGTTGAAAGGATCCCCTTTGATTCCAAAAACAAATTTTCCGCAGGACTTCTTTCGGACGGCTCTTCGTTTTTTGTAGGAGCCCCCGAGGTGATTCTTTCATTTTGCAGCTCTGCAACAGACTCCTGTGGCAGTGTGTTCTCCTTTGACGTAGCTTCCAGAAGAGAGGTTGTAGATAAGCAGTCAGAGCTTTGCGAAAAGGCATGCCGCGTGCTTTGCCTTGCCGTTGGCGATCTTTCAGCCTTCGAGGGGGCAAAATGCGGTGCTGCCCCTGATCTTACCTTTCTTTCCCTTATCGCAATACGGGATCCCGTGAGAAAGGACGTTCAAAGAAGCGTCAGAGACTGTATTGCCGCGGGAATAGGAGTTGTAATGGTAACGGGCGATAACCCCGATACCGCCCGCGCAGTGGCCCTTGAAACGGGAATAATCACAAAAGAGAGAAGCCGTGTGCTGACCTCAGGTGAGCTTCATTCCATGAGTGACAGTGAGGTTATTGCCTGCCTTTCTGAGATTGCCGTTGTTTCAAGAGCCCTTCCTTCCGATAAGATACGCCTTGTTAAAATTGCGGAGGAAGCAGGGAAGGTGGTTGGTATGACGGGAGACGGCATAAACGATGCCCCCGCCCTTAAAGCGGCAGACGTAGGCTTTGCCATGGGAAGCGGCACGGATATCGCAAAGGACGCGGGTGACGTTGTTATAACAGACGATTCCTTTCCCTCCATAACCCGAGCCGTGCTCTACGGCAGAACGATTTTCCACAGCATCCGCAAATTTATCGTTTTTCAGCTTCTGATGAACCTTTCCGCAATGGGCATATCCCTGATAGGACCCTTTATCGGAATCGATAGCCCCGTCACCGTAATACAGATGCTGTGGGTCAATATAATAATGGATACTCTCGGCGGCCTTGCCTTTGCGGGAGAGCCTGCAATGCGCTCCTATATGCTGAGAAAAAGCCCCCCGAGAGATGCAAGACTTATTTCTAAAAGAATGCTTTTGCAGATACTTATAACAGGCGGATATACCCTCGCTCTCGGAATATTCTTTTTGAAAAGCACTTATATCAGAAATCTTTTCGGCGGAAATGATACCTACCACCTGACAGCCTTTTTTGCAATGTTCATCTTCTGCGGAATATTCAATTCCTTCAATGCGAGAACGGAATCGGTCAATATCCTCTCCTGCATCGCGGGAAATAAGCCCTTTGTATTTATAATGACCCTCGTTTGCGCAGTGCAGCTGCTAATCATATATTTTGGCGGCGAGGTGTTCCGCTGTACCCCTCTTGAGCCTGTTCACCTTCTCTACGCCGCCCTCATCGCCTTCACAGTCATCCCCGCGGATATGATACGGAAAATGATATTTAATAAGCGGTAATAACAGGATGATACCTACTTTCTTTGAAAAGAAAGTAGCAAAGAAACTTCAAAAAAGGCAAAGAAACCAAAAGGCAAAAGTCAACGCAAAGAAAAAGGCAGTAAAATGAACTGGTTCATTTTTTCTGCCTTTTCTGCGTTGACAGGCGATATATCGCCTCGGTGCTTTGCACCGTAACTTTTGCCTTATATAATTCAGCTATACCAATTTATAAAGTTTTTTGAAGGTGCGGAAACTTTTTTCAAAAAAAGTTTCTGTGAAAAAATTGCAATTTAGAATTCACTGTATCCTCAGTTCTCAAACTGGCTGTTATAGAGGTTTGCGTAGAAACCGTTTTTTGCGAGAAGCTCATCGTGCTTTCCGTATTCAACGATGGTGCCCTTATCCATAACGAGGATAAGGTCTGCATCGCGGATTGTGGAAAGTCTATGGGCAACGATAAATGAGGTTCTGCCCTCCATCATCTTTGCAAAGGCATCCTGAATCTTCATTTCCGTTCTTGTATCGATGGAGCTTGTAGCCTCGTCGAGAATAAGCATAGGGGGGAGAGTCAGCATGATCCTTGCAATGCAAAGAAGCTGACGCTGACCGCCTGAAAGTCCCGAATTCGGTCCGATAACGGTATCATATCCCTTGGGAAGTCTCTTGATAAAGCCGTGAGCGTGGGCTTCCTTTGCCGCCGCGATTATTTCCTCGCGGGTTGCATCGGGGCGACCCATTGCAATATTTTCAAGAACAGTGCCTCGTCTGATAACAGTTTCCTGGAGCACCATTCCGTAATTTTTACGAAGGCTCTTTCTTTTAAGAGTGGGGAGCGCCTTGCCGTCAACCTTGATGCATCCCGAGTCGACGTCGTAAAAGCGCATAAGAAGATTGATGAGAGTTGTCTTTCCGCATCCCGTGGGGCCAACGATTGCAACGCGCATTCCGGGATCTACTGTAAGATCAAGATTCTCGATAAGCTTTTGGTCGGGGGAATAGGAGAAGCATACGCTTTCGAATGAGATCTTGCCCTCGGCGCAAAGCTCGCCGTCTTCATCGGGAGATTCTTCCTTTTCGTCAATAAGCTCGAAAACTCGCTCAGCGCAGGCAAGAGCGCCCTGAAGCTCCGCAATAACGCCGGAGATCTCGTTAAAGGGCTTTGCATACTGCGTAGCATAGGAGAGAAGGCAGGAAAGACCGCCCACGGTGAGAGCGGCACCGCCCGATGCCATAACTGTCAGTGCGCCGCAAAGAGCAACGACAGCATAGATAATGTTGTAAATGATTCTTGTCGTGGGATTAACAAGGGAAGAGAAGAACGTTGCCTTCAGTGCCGCGCGGCCGAGGCGGTCATTCATTTCTGTGAATTTCTCAAGGCTTTCATCCTCCATACCAAAGGCACGGACGATCTTCTGATTCTCTGTCATTTCCTTAACAAAGGCAGTCTGCTCACCGCGCACCGCCGCCTGAGTCTTGAACATTTTGTGTGTTCTGCTCGCAATGAACTTTGCAAGAAGAAGTGAGAGGGGGGTGAGAAGAATAACGATCGCGGCGATCTTCCAGTCAATGGCGATCATAAAGCCAACAGTTCCGAGTATGGTGATAACACCGGTGAAAAGCTGAGTAAAGCTCATGAGAAGACCGTCGGAGAACTGGTCAACGTCTGCAATGATTCGGCTGACAGTGTCACCTGAGGGGTGGCTGTCAAGATAAGAGAGGGGAAGGCGGTGCAGCTTTACTGCCGCCGCATTTCTGATATCTCTTGCAACGCCGTATGTGATGCGGTTGTTGATAACGCTCATCAGCCAGTTGGTGATTGCGGTAGCTCCGATAACTGCCGCTGCGAGAATAAATACCTTGATGAGAGCAGGGAAGTCCACTCCGTCCTTTGACGTCATCGTGTCGATGGCATCGCCGAAAACTGTGGGGAGATAGAGAGTAAGGGCAACGGAGATTCCTGCGAAGATAATTGAAAGGGCAATAAGGAATTTTCTCATTCCGAGGTAGGACATGATTCTTTTGAGAGTGCCATTCTTTTTCATTATCTGTCACCTCCGTCCTTGAACTGAGAATCGTAGATCTCGCGGTAAACCTGGCAGCTTTCGAGAAGCTCACTGTGAGTACCGATGCCAACGGCGCGGCCGTCGTCGAGAACGATGATCTTGTCTGCATGCATAATGGAGGACGTGCGCTGAGAAACGATAAATACTGTGGGAGACTGGGGAAGCGACTTGATAGCCTTTCTCATAGCCGCATCAGTTGCAAAATCAAGAGCAGATGAGGAATCGTCAAGAATGAGTATATCCCCCTTCTTCACAAGAGCCCTTGCAACTGTAAGGCGCTGGCGCTGACCGCCTGAGAAGTTTTGGCCACCTGCCTCAACTAAAGTGTCAAGGCCTTCCTTTTCGCAAATGAAGTCCTCAGCCTGAGAAAGCTTCAGGGCATCCCAAAGCTCTGCGTCCGTAGCATCCTTGCCCCAGAGAAGATTCTCGCGGACAGTACCCTTGAAAAGCACTGCCTTCTGGGGAACTATTGCGATCTTTTCTATAAGCTTTTGGCGGTCATGGGAAAGAATATCCTTGCCGTCGATGGCAACAGTACCGAGAGTGGGAGTGTAGAAACCGCCGATAAGGTTTATAAGAGTAGTTTTTCCGCTGCCCGTGCCTCCGATGATACCTACAGTCTCGCCGGGGAGTACTGTGAAGGAGATATTCTCGAGAGAGGGCTCAGCACCCTTTGTATATCCGAAGGTTACGTTGTCAAAGCATACCTTGCCATCAAAGGATTTGTCTGTGCCCGCAGGAGCCTTTTCACTTTCTGCAAAAAGAACAGACTCAACTCTGTCAGCAGAGGCAGAAGCCTTAATAACAGAAACGATAACGTTTGCAAACTTGATAAGCTCAATAAGTATCTGAGACATATAGTTGAAAAGCGCAACAACGGCACCGACCTTGATAGCGCCAGTGTCAACACGCATAGCACCCGTCCATAAAAGAGCAATGGTTGCCGCATTGATGATAACGTAAGTAACGGGGTTCAGAAGAGCAGAGAATCGGCCTGCTGTTTTCTGTATGGAGTAAAGAGCGCGGTTTTCTCTGATGAACTTTTCAGCCTCAGTTTCCTCTGCGCAAAAGGCGCGGATAACACGGGCGCCCTGAGCGTTTTCCTCGCAAAGACCGAGAACGCCCTCAAGCTTCTTCTGAACCTTTTTGTGGAGAGGGTGAGTGATAACTGTGATTCCGAGAACAACGAGAGAAAGAACGGGAATAACGACAACAAACCACCATGCGCTTTCAGGGTCAACGGTAAATGCCATAACAGCGGCACCGATAACTATAAAGGGAGAGCGAAGCACAAGGCGAAGGAGAATGTTGACTCCGTTTTGCATGGAGTTTACGTCGGAGGTCATTCTTGTGATAAGAGTGCTTGTGCCGTGGGAGTCTATCTCGGAAAAGGAGAGAGACTGTATCTTCTCGAAAAGACTTTTTCTAACGTCACAGCCAAAGCCTACAGCCGCCTTTGCGCAGAAATACTGAGCGACAACGGCGAATAAAAGGCCGAGAAATCCGAGAAGCACCATAAGAAGGCTTCCTTTTATAACGAGAGACCTTTCGCCCCCGCCAATACCCCTGTCGATTATACTTGCAACAACAAGGGGAACAAACAGCTCAAAGGTTGCCTCAACCAGCTTGAAAAGCGGTCCGAGAACAACCTCTTTTTTATATTTTTTAAGAAAAGTGAGAGTTTTTTTCATATCCGTCCCTCTTAGTGATATCCTTATAATTATATACCACATATTACCGTAAAGTCAAGTATTGCCATATGGTGGAAAAATTCACAAATATGTTGTATAATTAAGCTATGGAACTTGAATATAAGCTCATAAGAGCAAAAAGGAAAACCGTTGGTATCACGGTTGGAAAGGACGGCACGGTAACAGTCCGTGCGCCGCAGCGCCTTTCCAAAAAGGAAATAGAGAAAATACTTAAAAAGCATACCGAGTGGATAAGAAAAAAGCAATCAGAGATCTCCTTGCGAAAGGATGAGGAGCTGACTGAGGAGGACGAGTGTTATCTGCGAGGACTTGCCGTGAAATTTATCCCTCAGTGGCTTGAAGGGCTTTCCGAAAAAACGGGACTCAGACCGGATAAAGTGCGGATAAGCTCAGCGAAAAAGCGCTTTGGCTCCTGCTCATCGAGAGGGAGCGTTTCCATTTCTTATTATGTTATGCTTTATCCCGCCGAGGCAATCGAGCTTGTGCTCATCCACGAGCTGTGCCACCTAAAGCATATGAACCATTCCAATGATTTTTACAGGCTTCTTTCATCATATCTGCCTGACCATAGGGAAAGGAAAAAGCTGCTTTCAAAAGGTCGTTTTTCAATGGAAGAGGTGCGCAAAACATACGGAATATGAAGTGTTTCTCTGAAAAAATCAAAAAATCTTCGGATTTTTCAAATAAAAAAGTAAAAAAGTAATTTTTTGCGTATATTGTATTACATAGACTATGCCATTTAAGTAGAGAAGGAGATGGTTTTCTTGACAGTAGCAGAGCTGTTTTGCGAAAGAGAAAAACAAACGCTGTCCCCCTATGCTTTTCTGACCTCAAACACAAAGGGAAGAGATTATGCATACACTCCATGCCTGAACAGAACGGAATTTCAGCGAGATCGCGATAAGATCATCCATTCAAAGGCATTCAGGCGACTTATGCATAAGACCCAGGTGTTCCTTTTCCCTGTGGATGAGCATTACAGAACAAGACTTACCCATACCCTTGAGGTAACTCAGATCGCCCGTATCATCTGCAGAGCTCTTATGCTCAACGAGGACCTTTGCGAGGCGGCGGCCCTCGGTCACGACCTTGGTCATACCCCCTTCGGTCATGCGGGAGAAACTGTGATGCAGGAATGCTTTGACCCTGAGTTTACTCATTATAAGCAGTCTGTCAGAGTGGTAGAGCGCCTTGAAAACGGCGGCACGGGTCTTAATCTTACGGTTGAGGTGCGAGATGCTATCCTCAATCATTCGGGTGATAATAAGGCGGAGACCCTTGAAGGAAGGATCGTTAATTTTGCAGACCGCATCGCATACATAAACCACGATATCGATGATGCCTGCAGAGCGGGAATTCTCAGTATCGATGATATTCCAAAGGATATAACCGCAGTCCTCGGCAAGGGTCACAGCCAGCGTATCAATACGATGGTAACCTCGATCATCGATGCAAGCCGAGGCAAGCCCGATATTATGATGACCGCCGAGGTAGGCGAGGCGATGCTTGAGCTTCGCAGCTTCCTTTTCGAGGCGGTTTATAAGAATCCTATCGCCAAGGGCGAGGAGATAAAGGCAAAGAGCATGCTGAGGGACCTTTACGAGTATTTCGTATTCCATCCCGAGGAAATGCCCGATCTTTATTATTACAACACAGAGTTTGATCCTGTCGGTCGCTGTGTCTGTGATTATATTTCAAGCATGACCGACAGATATGCTATTGATATATTTAAGAAATTGTTTATGCCGGCAGTGTGGCAGAAAAAGACGGATTATTAATGATAAGTGAGGAATATATTATATGATACCTGCCAATGTGATCGAAGACCTGAAATTCAGAAATAATATTGAAGACGTTATTTCATCCTACGTAACTCTTTCCCGCTCAGGCTCAAACCAGAAGGGCCTTTGCCCCTTCCACAGCGAGAAAAGCCCTTCCTTTACCGTGTATTCGGGAGACGGACATTTCTATTGCTTCGGATGCGGCGCAGGCGGCGACGTTATCAGCTTCATTATGAGAATAGAGAATCTTGATTACAGAGCGGCGCTTGATTTTCTTGCGCAGCGCTGCGGAATCTCTCTTCCCGATGAGGACAATCGCGAGAGAGGCGGCGTTTCAAGACAGAGAGTTATAGAGATGAATCGCGAGGCGGCAAGGTTTTTCCACCATATGCTGACAAAGAGCGAGGAGGGCGCCGAGGCAAGAGCATATTTTGCCAAAAGACAGCTCTCGGGCGCAACGATAAAGCATTTCGGACTCGGATATGCGCCCAACAGCTACGACAGCCTGAAAAAGCATCTGAGGGCCAAGGGCTTTACTGATGAGGAAATGGTTGCAGGCTACCTTTGCCAGAGAAGCCGCAAGAATGAAAATAATACCTACGATTGCTTTCGCAACAGAGTAATGTTTCCCATTATCGACGTTGCGGGAAACGTGGTGGCATTCGGCGGACGAGTTCTTGATGATTCTCAGCCGAAGTATCTGAACTCATCGGATACCCCCGCATTTAAAAAATCAAGAAACCTCTTTGCACTGAATTATGCAAAGAATAAAAAGGACGATTATTTTATCCTCTGCGAGGGATATATGGACGTTATCGCGCTCCATGCCGCAGGCTTTAATGGAGC
>JAZUAR010000118.1:0-2213 GCA_045638055.1 Candidatus Avispirillum sp. | reverse complement strand
GACATGAAGAATGCATGGCTCTCCTTCCAGGAATACTTTGAAAGACTCCGCAAGGATCCTAAGCGTTGGGGCAAGCCATTCGCAGCTCTCCTCGGTGGTTTCGAAGCTCAGCTCGCTCTCGGTCTCGGTGCTATCGGCGGTAAGGACTCCATGTCCGGTTCCTTCGAAGATATCGATGTTCCACCAACACTCATCTCCTTCGTTGCTTCCGCAACTAAGGCGGACAATGTAATTTCTCCTGAATTCAAGAGAAACGACACAAATCTTTACCTCATCCAGCCAGAAAAGGACGAAAACGGCCTTTACAATAAGGATTCTCTCGTAAAGACATTCAAGAATGTTCAGAAGGCTATCGAAGATAAGCGCATCCTCTCTGCTTATGCAGTAGGTGTTGGCGGTATTGCAGAAGCTGTTACAAAGATGGCATTCGGTAACAAGATAGGTGCTAAGATTCTTAATACTGTATCTCAGGAAGAACTCTTCGAAAAGAAGTACGGCGCATTCGTAGTTGAAACAGAAGGCGTTCTCCGCTTCGGCAAGAAGATCGGTGTTACAACTAAGGATTATAAGATCTACGCTCACGGTCATATCCTCTCCATCGAAAAGCTTGAAAAGCTCTGGGCAGAAACACTTGAACCTGTATACCCAACAACAGGCGGCGAAGAAAACAAGAACTATGACAACATCTCCTATAAGGCAGAATCTGTTGTTTCCCCACTTGTTAAGGTTCCACAGCCAAGCGTTCTCATCCCTGTATTCCCAGGTACAAACTGTGAATATGATACAGCACGCGCATTTGAAAAGTACGGCGCAAAGACAGAAATCTTTGTAGTTCGCAACAGAACTCCTGAAGAAGTTCAGGAAAGCGCAAAGCGCCTCGCAAGAGCTATCAAGAACAGCCATATCGTTGCTCTCCCAGGCGGCTTCAGTGGCGGTGACGAACCAGACGGCTCTGCAAAGTTCATCGTTTCCCTCCTCAGAAACCCACGTGTTGCTAAGGAAATCAGAGCACTTCTTAACAAGCGCGATGGTCTTATGTGTGGTATCTGCAACGGCTTCCAGGCTCTCGTAAAGCTCGGTCTCGTTCCATACGGCAAGATCGTTGAACCAAACGAAAACAACCCAACACTCACATTCAATAAGATCGGCAGACATCAGTCCCGTCTTGTTCATACAAGAATCGCTTCCAACAAGTCCCCATGGCTCATGCATACTAACGTTGGCGATATCCATACAATCGCTATCTCCCACGGCGAAGGTCGCTTCATTGTAAACGAAAAGGAACTCAAGAAGCTCATCAAGAACGGCCAGATCGCAACACAGTATGTTGACCTTAACGGCAACGCTACAAGCGATATCCTCTTCAATCCTAACGATTCCGTAATGGCTATCGAAGGTATCACATCCCCAGATGGACGTGTATTCGGTAAGATGGGCCATACAGAACGTAACGGTCTCCACCTCTATAAGAACGTTCCTGATACACAGGAACAGCTCATCTTCAAGGGCGCTGTAGACTACTACAAATAATAGGTAAATATAAAAAGACCACTCGAAAGAGAGGTCTTTTTTACTGTTCAATATAAAAGCAATCCTTTTCCCAGCGGATAACATTGGTATCGATATATTCCCATATCTTTTTATAGTCATTTTCTCCGCGTATTATGTGATCGTGAAAGGAGCGCTGGAAAAATGAATCATCTGTAAATCCATTTGATCTGCACTCACGCACAATCAATGACTTGAGCGCACGGACAATATCAACTATTGTAGGGGAGCTGCTTGCCGCTCCCGCATTTATCGTTAAAATTAAATGAATATGATTTGGCATTATCACATACTTGTCTACTTTCATATGAGAATATCGTGAAGATAAAGTCTTTATATGTTTATCAGCAATATCACCGTAAACCGAAAGCTTATTTTCGGGAGGAGCAAGCGCCTCCCCTACGATTATTTTGCTGAAATACTGCTTCATTCCGGCTGTGCATATCGTTATAAAATATGCTCCCGGAGTGGAATAATCATATTGCTTCAGTCTTGTAGTTTTTCTTTTTGGCAGATCCATGCCGTCTCCTTACCGAAAAGACCACCCATATGGGTGGTCTTTTTTAATAATTAAATTACTTTCTTGTTGGAACAACTTCGAGCCAGTAGCCGTCTGGGTCGCTGATGAAGTAGATGCCCATCTTTGGATTTTCGAAGCAGATGCA
>JAZUAR010000117.1:0-14895 GCA_045638055.1 Candidatus Avispirillum sp. | reverse complement strand
CCCGTTTCCGAGGATGCGGGTATGATCCGCGCAGCACGCGAGGGTGTTCTCTGCCTTGAAAAGCTTGAGGCTATGACCGCAGTTTGCTCCGTTGGTCTTGACATGATCGTTATCCCCGGTGACACACCTGCAGACGTTATTTCCGCAATCATCGCAGATGAGGCGGCAATCGGTATGATCAACTCAAAGACAACAGCCGTTCGTGCTATTCCCGCTATCGGCAAGAAGATCGGCGAGGAGCTTGAGTTCGGCGGTCTTCTCGGCTCAGGCCCCGTTATGAAGATCAATACTCAGCAGTCTCCCTCTAAGTTCATCTCCAGAGGCGGACGCATTCCCGCGCCCATTCAGGCACTTAAGAACTAATACAAAAGGCACCGCGATTGCGGTGCCTTTCTTATTTAACAAAGCTGATCAAATGGGGAGTTTTCGTAGTCTGTAAAATCAAGCTGCTCGGGCTCGCCCTTTGAGTCGGTAAATGTTGAGGGGCGCATATCGTATTTTTCAATAAGATCGCACATCTCATCATAATTTACTACGTAGCCTTCAACATTCGAGCCGTTCTCGTACCATTCGTCGTGAACACAGGAGAGACCTGTAAAATCACAAGTTACGAGAAGCTTTTCAAGCGCTTCGATCTGATCTTCATCCGAGGTCATTGAAAGAGCATTCACTATAAGCTCTCTCATCTCGCTATAATTTTCGCGGACGTAGTCCATATCATACATATCCTGAGGATAGCTGTAATTATTGAGATAGCACTCATCCTTAGTTCCCGCGCGGTCCTGCATTACCAGATATTCATAGATATACTCATATCCATCTCCGTAATAGATATAGAGATAATCCATAAGGATCTTTTCATATTCCTCATAGGACATTTCGGGCTTATAGATAAACTCGCTTGCAAGGTGCGCCTTGAGGCTTTCAAAGCCGTAGCCGCGGCCGCCGCACTCAAAGTAGAAGCCGTCAACCCCGCACTCGTTTATAATGAAGTTAAAGTCCTCATAAAGCTTCAGGACGTTGGGACAGGGGGACATATAGAAAAGGAAGCTAACAGGATAATACCAGAACCATATTTCCGCTCCCGCATCGTGGCAATACTCTGTCCACGCCTTGAGAGACTCAACCACAGCATCGTTATGAAGCTTATGGATAAGGGGCTTATTGCCTGTGCAAAGACCTGAATCAATGGGGTGATTATTACATCCCTGACCGCAGAAGAAGATAATTACGTTATCCTCGGGGCGGACCGTTGCAGGAATAGAGTGGTCATAAATTATTGACATCAGCTTGAGTGTGGGATACTCGGGATAAAGGGTCTTCACGTCTCTTGCCGCACGGTTTGTAAGGTCGATATAAAGGCCGGAATATCCCTCTGTTTTATACTTCTTGGTGCAGTTGCGGCAGGAGCAATAGCCCTTCTGATTATCGCAGATGGAAAATGACATTGCGGAGATATCAGCCGTAAACTTATGTCCTCTCTTTTCTATCATCGTGATAGTTCTGTCAAGACCGAGCATCAGCTTTTCGTAATCGGCATTACTTGTTGCGCAGGGCTGCCAGGGAGGAGTTGAGCCGTAGTCGCTTTCCTGCTTCTGCTCGCCGGAGAGCCAGCACTCGTAAAGATGATCGTCATCGGTATAGGTGCCTGTTGCCATTCTCCAATAGTAGCTGTAGGAATGGGCGTTGATAAAGCGGGGGCCCGTCAACGTTCCGAATCTTGTGTTATCCTCGTTGGAATAAAGCTGACTTCCGTTAAGCTTCTGAGCAAAGAAATGCGCCTCCTCGGAGCCAAAGCTCGTGATCATTCTGAAGTTCAGCTTCGGTACGAAAGTCTCTCCCTCGCCCTCTGAAAGCTCAATACGGCGAGTTTCCCAAAGGAAGGTATAATCCCCTGAATAAAATACAAAGCCGAGTCTTTCGAGAAGATCGTAGGTGCAGTACATATTGCCGCGCGCAGTACCGTAGATATTGAGGTCGCCGTCTGTTACGTCGTACTTATATCCCTCATAACCAAGCTCCTCGCCAAGCTCGGAATCAAGAGCTACCATATTATGTACAATAGCGTGATCCTTTGTTCGGTTTTCACTTCCGTAGCAAATCTCGAGAGTTGTGCCTGTTGCGATCTCGATATAATACTGCATTCTTTCCGCAGCATAATGAGCATTATCCTGTTTTGTTGCCCCCTCGGGAACAACGATACAGAAATCCTTGATATCATAGCCGCCGATAAGAAGCTTATAAACGTTATGCTCGCTCTCAAAGCTCTCGCTGTCGCAAACACCTGTAATGCAGGCTCTTACGTAGTAGGAATCAACAGAGCTGATAATTCCGTTTCCATCAAAATCTCCCGCATCCGCAATGAAATCATCGCCGGCCTTGCCTACGATGCTTGCCTTGATCTTATAGGAGTCATATGAAGTAATTCCTCCGGAGCCGTCTACGTCACCGATGCTGTAGCTGTCATCCTTTTTTATCTCAGTAGCTGATGCGACACCCGCAAGGGTTGAAGCCAGCATTATGACGCATATCACAAAAGATAATATTCTTTTCATATCCGTTCCCTTTCTGAAAATAGCTTTATACTATACGATACAATTTTATCACAACAGTAATGCGGTGTCAATAATCCCAAGGTGAGGCAATTAACATTTTTTGTTCAAAAATCACAAAAAAGCCCTTGACAAAGGGCAGGTTTTGGCATTATAATACTACCATATTAAACCGATGACCAAGAGTAGTAGCGTATTACTGAAGCTCAAAGAGAGCCGCGGTTGGTGGAAAGCGGCAGCTGATTTTTGCGCGAATGGACTTGCGAGGGCAGCCCGAACAAAGTAGGCGCTGACGGCCCCTTCCCGTTACAGAAGGACCGCATTATCTGTGCGTTTTCCAAAGGTGGCTTTTTTCTCCTGTTCCTTCGGAACGGGAGATTTTTGTTTTTTTGAGGTGTTTTATGTATTATTCAGGCATCCGATGGTGACATTACCATCCTTCAATTCAACTATATCTAAATTTATATAAACGGAGAAAATTAAAATGAACAATTACAGAGATTTCGATAACTATATCAAGCATTTCCCCACAGCCGACGGCTACTTCGGCGAATTCGGCGGCGCATTCCTTCCTCCCGAGCTTGAGCCCGCATTCCGTGAAGCAGACGACGCATACGAGGCTATCTGCCATTCCGCTCAGTTTATCAACGAGCTCAGAAGAATCCGCAAGGAATTCCAGGGCAGACCCACTCCCGTATACCACTGCCAGCGTCTTTCCGAGATGTTCACAAACTGCCAGATCTATCTCAAAAGAGAGGATCTGAACCACACAGGCGCTCACAAGCTCAACCACTGCATGGGCGAGGGTCTTCTTGCAAAATACATGGGTAAAAAGAAGCTTATCGCAGAGACAGGCGCAGGTCAGCACGGTGTTGCGATCGCTACTGCAGCAGCTTATTTCGGCATGGAATGCGACGTTTATATGGGTGAAGTTGACATTGCAAAGCAGCATCCCAACGTTATCAGAATGAAGATGCTGGGTGCAAACGTTATCCCCGTAACTCACGGTCTTAAGACACTTAAGGAAGCGGTTGACGCGGCATTTGATGCATACCTCAAGGAATATAAGGATGCTATCTACTGCATCGGCTCAGCTCTCGGCCCCCATCCCTTCCCCAAGATGGTCCGTGATTTCCAGTCTGTTATCGGCTATGAGATGCGCGATCAGTTCTTTGAAATGACAGGCATTATGCCCGACGCGGTCTGCGCTTCCGTTGGCGGCGGCTCAAACTCCATCGGCACCTTCATTCCCTTCCTTGCAGACCCTGTTGATATCATCGGAGTTGAGCCTCTCGGCCGCGGTCACGCTGTGGGCGACCATGCCGCAACAATGGCACACGGCACAAAGGGCCGTCTCCACGGCTTTGAAAGCTATCTCCTCCAGGACGAAAAGGGCGAGCCCCTTCCCGTTTATTCCATCGCATCAGGTCTTGACTATCCCGGCGTAGGCCCCGAGCACGCATACCTCCGCGACTGCGGACGCGTTCGCTACGAGACCATCAGCGACGAGGAGGCTATGGAGGCATTCTTCCTTCTCTCCAAGAAGGAGGGTATAATCCCCGCAATCGAAAGCTCTCATGCAGTTGCATATGCCATCAAGTATGCAAAGGAGCATAAGTCAGGCTCCATTCTCGTTACCCTCTCAGGACGCGGCGACAAGGATATCGACTACGTTTACGAAAACTACGGCTGCGGTGAGCAGTTTAACATTAAGTAATTAAGAGGTTTTTATGCTTGAATTCTTAGGTCTTGAGACAGATGCGCTCAAGGTATTTGCCTGCTTTTTAATAATCGGCGCGGCATTTGCCCCCGCAATCGGAATTCTGACAGGAAATAAAAACAGCAAGGCTGCATCTGTTCTTTTCGGAATTGCAATAGTTGTTTCTATTATTTCTCTGTTCGTGTCTGCAGGAGCGATCTTCATGCTCTTCATCACCTTCCAGTGGAAATGGCTTATTCTTCCCTTTCTTGCGGCGGCAGCACTATGCGTTATACTCTCTTTGTTTTTCCGCTCCGTTACAATAGCCGCAAGAAAAGCAAAATACAAAAAGAATCCCGTAGTTCGTGAGATTGCCGACTATTGCAAAAAGAACAAAATTGCAGGAGTTCAGTGTCTTACGGACGGTGTCAGATTTTTAACGTATTTACCCAATACCGAATATTGCAAGAGTGAGATCATACGAAACGAAGCCAAGAACGATATTATGATCGCAAATTTCAAAAGCAACGATTTTCGCCCCGATCATTGGAAGGAATATGACTCCACCGACGCGATTTGCGGTTACATGAAATTTTCCGACAAGGGTTATCCGAATCTTGAGGATGTATCCATGTTTGCAAGAGCTGTCGCTTCACGCATAGGAGGATGCAAGATAGCATCTCACGATGCGATGTACGAATATACAAAGCATTATTCGAAATACCAGACAGCAAACGGTGTTGAGCTGAACGAGCGAAACATAATCCACATACACCGTGATTGCCTGGTCTACACCAAAGCAGCCCTTGCAAGCGCAAAAAAGCGGTACAAGGCCGAAGAAAAAGCTGTCCCCAAGCCCGAAAAATCAAACAAGTGGGAATAAAACAAAAATCCGGATGCTGCAATTGCAGCATCCGTTTTTTATTCTTCCGTTTCCTTCGGTTTCTCTTTGATTTTTACCTTTGCAAGGGGGTTATGGTCCATTGCGGCCTCCATGCCGGAATTTGAAACGTGGGTATATATCTGTGTGGTATTGAGCTGCTCGTGGCCGAGGATGTCCTTCAGGACTCGGATATCCACGTCGCCGGACTGATACATCAGCGTTGCCGCTGTATGCCTCAGCTTATGGGTGGAGTAATGCTTATATTCAAGCCCTGCCTCGCCAAGGTATTTTTTCACCATCCACTGCACGGTTTTATTGCTGATTCTCTTTCCGAGACGGGACAAAAACAGGGCGTTTTCCCTCTCCTTCACTTCCCTTGTTGCAAGTCTTATTTTAAGGTAATCGGAAAGTGCCTCGCGGCAGGCAGAATTGAGATAAACCACTCTTTCCTTTGAGCCCTTACCCATTACTCTGAGGCTTTTCAGCTCTCGGTCAATATCGCCGAGGTTGATGCCGCAAAGCTCACTCAGTCGCATTCCGCAGTTGAGAAACAATGTGAGGATACAGAAATCTCTCTCCCTCGTTTTACTCTCGGGGTCGTTTTTAACGGCTGAAAGAAGGTCAATGCTTTCGTCAACTGACAGGTGCTTCGGAAGCTGCTTTTTCTTTTTCGGAGACTCCATATCCTTTGCGGGATTGTTTTCAAAATAATTTCTTTTCACCGTCATATACTTATAAAAGCTTCTGATGGCGGAAAGCTTTCGGGAGCGGGCAGCTGTGCCGTTTTGTCTGTCACCGAGGATGAAGGACAGAAAATCAAAAATATCACCCTTTGTGATATTTTCAAAGAACTTCATATCAAGACCCGATATATCCACCTTCATCAGCTCCTCGGCACTGAGAGAAAGTCCCCCTCTCCTTGCAACAAGGTAGCGGCAGAAGGTTCTCATATCCGAAAGATATTCGCTGACAGTCCTTTCCGAGCATCCCTCAACGGTCAGCTTATAGTGTGCAAACTCCTTCAAATGACAGGGATAGCTGTCAAAATCCTTTATCATAAGGCGCCTCCTTTCCTGTTTCTATTTTGTATTATACATCATTCCGTCACTAATTCATAGACATTTTGTAAACTTTTTCGAAAGCCTCTTGAAAAGGCTCTTTAGTATATGTAGAATAAGCTTAATCAACAGATTCGGAGTATTTATGAGTACTGAAGTTACAAAAAACTATCGTAAATATAATTATAAGCTGCCCCTGAAAAAGCTGATACTTGCTCAGTTCGGCGCGGCTATGCTTGGTATTATGACATCTATGCCCACCGTTTCCCTTTCAAACGGAGGCTACGGCCTTGACCTTATTACGTCAAGCCTTGCAGTTGCATTTCTTCTTTACCTGCAGTATACAGCCATCTGGGATATTGCGGCAAAGGATAAGATAGCAATCGACGGCGGAAGACTTCGCGAGGATAAGCTGACAGGTCTGAAGGCAGCTCTTCTTGCAAACCTTCCCACCTATATTCTCTGCGCAGTGAGCATCATTTTCAAGGGAATCCACCTTCTCACAGACGTTGATGTTGTTGGCGCCTGCGCTACCGCATCCTACGGTGCTGAGCTTTTATGGAACTATATGTATCACGGCTATCTCGTGCTCATTGTTCCCAAGGAGCCTAATTCCGCAATGTTCCTTCTCTATCTTGCGGCATTTGCAGCACTTACTATCCCCTCTCTTCTCATTTCCGCTATCGCATACAACCGCGGTCTTCGCGGCATGCGCATCATCCCCGAAAAGAAAAAGGACTGATTTCTATCCCTTGAAAACCGAGTCGGCTTTCAAGGGATTTTTATTTTAATAACGTTGCAGAGAGGCCGACTCCTCCTCTGCGAGAATATATATCCGCTCAAACGTTACTTTTCGCAGATGGTTTTTACAATTTTACCAAATAAGTGTTGACTTATTTTTAATTTATTATATAATTATATTGAATCAAAATGCGGCAGGACGTCTATTGCCGTGTAAATAAATTGAAAAGAGGTTTTTCCTATGAGCAAGAACTGGGCAACCATGGACCTTACTAACGTTCCCAACATCGTTTCCGAAACAGTTCCCGGCCCTAAGTCCGTAGAGTATCACGACAGATGCTCCAAGTACATGAAGGGCTACTCCAGCCAGGTTAAGCTGTTCCCCGTTACCTTTGAGTCAGGATACGGCTACACACTCAAGGACGTTGACGGCAATACATATCTCGACTTCTCCTCCGGTATCTACGTAACCGGTCTCGGTCACTGCCATCCCAAGATCAGCGAGGCTGTTGCTGAGCAGGCCAAGAAGCTTATGAACTGCCACGACTTTACCACAAAGGTAAAGATGGAGCTCGTTGAAAAGCTTCACGAGATCACAGGCGGTCGCTTCGCAGGCTTCCAGTTCTATGATTCCGGTACTACTGCTGTTGAGGCAGGTCTCCGTTGCGCTCGTGCTGCAACAGGCAAGCAGGAGTTCATCTCCTTCTGGCGCGACTTCCACGGTAAGACATACGGCGCAAACTCCCTCGCAGTTGTTGGCGCTGATACACATATGAGAGCTCCCGGCTTCATGCTCGCTCCCAGACCCAATCCCTATCGCGACTTCTTCGGCAGAACTCCCGAGGAGGCTTGGAAGGATTCCTCTCCCTACATCAGAATGATCGAGGGTATTCTTGATAACGAATGTGCTTCCGGCGGCAAGAACGTTGCAGCTATCGTTCTCGAGCCTGTTCAGGGCTGGGGCGGCTCCATCGTTCCTCCCCCCGATTTCATGCCTGCACTCCGTGCTCTCTGCGACAAGCGCGGCATCCTTCTCTTTGCTGATGAGGTTCTTAACTGCATGGCAAGAACAGGTAAGTGGCTCGCTATGGATCACTGGGATGTTACTGCTGATATTACAACTCTCGGTAAGGGCTTCGGTAACGGCTTCCCCGTAACTGCTCTCGCAGTTTCCAAGGACCTTGCTCCCGCAATCGAGAAGATCTCCGCTTCCTCCAGCTACGGTGGAAACCCCATGGCTTGCGTTGCCGCTCTTGAGTCCATCAAGGTTATCGAAGAGGAAAACCTCAACGAGAGAAGCACACAGCTCGGTGAGCTTATGCTCGGCAAGATGAAGGAAATGATGGCAGCTCATCCCATTATCGGTGACGTTCGCGCTATCGGCTGTCTCCAGGCTATCGAGATCGTTAAGGATCGCGAGACCAAGGAGCCCTTCGCTGAGGCAGGTACAATGATCTACCAGAAGGCATTCGAGAAGGGTCTCGCATGGGTTCCCTCCGGCCACATCCTCCGTATGTCTCCTCCCATGATCCTCGACGATGCTGCAGCTCTCAAGGGTCTTGAGATCATCGAAGAGGCAGTAACAGAAACAGAAAAGCACTTCGGCTTCTGATAAATCTGATATTATACAGCCAAACAGTTGCCTGTTTGGCTGTACTAAATATAAAAAACTAAGCAAAGGACACAAGTTTGAAAATAAAGCAATCATAAATCGTATGTTTGCCTTTTTCAAACCCCATTTGTGCCTTTCTTTGCAAGAAGCAAAGAAAATCACAAATGCAAAGAAAGGAAAGGTTATAATCATGAAAACAGTAAAATTCGGTCTTATCGGCTGCGGTCTTATGGCAAGAGAATTCGCTTCCGCTGCTGCTCGTTGGTGCCACCTCAATGGCGATATTCCCCGCCCCGAGATCGTTGGCATCTGCTCTGTAGTACCTGCTGAGATGGAGTGGTTCCAGAAGAACTTCCCCGAGATCAAGTACGCAGTTTCCGATTATAAGGAGCTTCTCGCGAAGGATGATATCGACGCAATCTACTGCGCAGTTCCTCACAACCTTCACGAGCAGTTCTATATTGATATTATCAACAGCGGCAAGGCTCTTCTCGGTGAGAAGCCCTTCGGTATCGACAAGGCTGCAAACGACAAGATCATGGAAGCTATTAAGGCTAATCCCGACGTATTCGTTCGCTGCTGCTCCGAGTTCCCCTACTACCCTGCAATGCAGACCATGATCAACTGGTTCAACGAGGGCAAGTTCGGTAAGATCCTTGAGATCCACTGCGGCTTTAACCACTGCTCCGATATGGACACTCAGAAGCCCATCAACTGGAAGAGAATGGTTAAGTTCAACGGTGAGTACGGCTGTCTCGGCGACCTCGGTATCCACACACAGCACGTTCCCTTCCGCCTTGGCTTCAAGCCCAAGACTGTAAGAGCGCACTTCTCCAACATCGTTAAGGAGCGTCCCGACGGTAAGGGCGGCATGGCTGTTTGCGATACATTCGATAACTGCACAATCTTCGCTACAACTCTCAACGCTGACGGCGACGAGATCCCCATGACATTTGAGACAAAGCGTATGGCTCCCGGCTCCACAAACCGTTGGTTCTTCGAGATCTACGGTATGGATTGCTCCGCTCGCTTCACAAGTGACGATGCTAACGCTTTCTATTACACATCCTCCTGGGGTAAGGAGCAGTCCTGGAACCGTATCATCATCGGTTACAAGCCTATGCTTCCCACAATCACAGGTCCCATCTTCGAGTTCGGCTTCACAGATGCTATCCAGCAGCAGATCGCAGCATTTATGCTTGAAATGGACGGACAGCCCGTTCCCTTCGGTCTCTTCACTCCCGAGGAAACAGTTATGTCTCACACAATGGCAACAGCCGCTCTCAAGTCTCACTACAACAAAACTGTTGAAGTACTTGACTAATTGAGAAAAATAATATATAATGTTCAAAAATCCGTGCTATGCACGGATTTTTGATATGTAACAAAGAAAGGCTTATATATATTATGTCATCTCTTATCACCCGTGCAATCACATCCGACGGTTCTGCCCGAATGATCGTTGCTCAGACTACTGAGATCGTTCAGCGCGCCGCAGATATTCATAAAACATCAAAGACTATGACTGCCGCTCTCGGCAGAAGCCTTACTGCCGCTTCTCTTATGGGTAGCCTTCTTAAGGATAAGGACAATTCCCTTACCTTCCAGATAAACGGCGGTGGCCCCGGCGGAAAGATCATCTGCGTTTCCGACTATAAGGGCAACGTTCGCGGCTACTGCGAAAATCCCGCAGCAGAGCTTCCCGCAAATGCTTACGGCAAGCTTGACGTTGGCGGCGCTGTGGGAACAAACGGCGGACTTATCGTTATCAAGGATATGGGAATGGGCGAGCCCTACGTTGGCACATGCCCCCTTGTTTCCGGCGAGATCGCAGACGACGTAACACGTTATTTTGCAGACAGCGAGCAGACTCCCACAGTTTGCGCTCTCGGTGTACGCGTTGACGATAATTACAAGGTTCTTTCCGCAGGCGGTTTTCTCGTTCAGCTCCTTCCCGGTGCTGAGGAGTCCGTTATCGACGTAATTGAGAAGAACATCACAATGATCTCCTCCGTTTCTCAGATGATCGCCTCCGGCATGACAGCCGAGGAGATCGTAGCATCTGTTCTCGGCGGCACAGAGTATGAAATGTTTGACGAGTTTGATATCGACTACGTCTGCAACTGCTCCCGTGAGAGATACCTCACCGCTATTGCAGGTCTTTCCGCAAACGATATCAGCGAGCTTTGCGAAAAGGGCGAGCCTATTGAGGCAGTATGCCACTTCTGCAACGCAGCATACAGCTTCGAGCCCTCTGAGATCATGACAGAGTACGTGAAGAAGATTGAGAAGTAAGCTATAGGAAAAGGACCGCAAATGCGGTCCTTTTTTATTTGTTAATTGATGCCTTTTGCGCCAAGCGGAGGGTATGTATCATAGGTACGATAAGCACGCCGAGGCAGAGGTTTCCGACAGCGTGGATTATATCAAAATATAATCCAGCACCGACCCAGGCAACGGTCTGCTCAAAGGAAAAGCCCATCAAAAGCGCCTGCACAGGTGAATATATGATGCCAAAAGACAGGCCGTGCAAGGCACAGACTGCGCAATACACGATTGGTGCAAGCCACTTAGGCATATTTTTCGGAAGAAGCATGACCACGGCCCATAGCACTGTCCATACGTAAAGATATGGCACCCACCACACGCCGAAGCCTGTGACAACACCGTATACGATCACGTATATGTATATGGACCACAGCGCCTTGAATCGGTACACCACCGTTGAAGCCACGATAAAAACACCTATAAGATGTATATTGGGCAAGGCCTCCATTGCAATGTCTGACACCAGCATCAAAGCGCCCAGCATTGCAAAGATGACCGTCTCGCGGACTGTCAGCAGCTTATTTTTCGATTTTGAAGGAGTATTCTGCACCATTTTCGATATCAGTTTTATCAACGCCGCTCATAGCGTATTCACCCTTTGCGTAAAATGCCCAGTAGGTTCCCGTCTTTTCGTAATCGGCCTCAACACCGTTTACCTTTTTAACGTAAAGTCCGTAGTCGCCATCCTCGCCCTCGATAAGTCCAAGGCTAATAAGCGCAGCTCCCACTGTCTTTTCATCGGTATTGATGATAAAGACCTCTTCTTTTCCGTCCTCAAGAACAACCTTAAAGGTGAACTGCTTTTTGCCCTCACCAAGCTTTGTTGCAGCAGAATCGGTAGTATCTGCCGCTGTGGTGACAGCATCGGTTGTTTCGGGAGTTTCTCCCTCGGTTTTCTTACATCCTTGTGCAAAAAGTGCTACGGCCGCAATAAGCACAATGCAAAGAATGAGTGCAAAAATTCTCTTGAAATTTCTCATTTCTTGCTTTCTCCTTTTGGAAAATATTTAATTGTTTCTTCCCTATCACCGGCGCTCGCGGCATTTTTCGGGACGTTTTATCGGAAAGTATTTCGACTCGGCGCGCTCCCCTCACCTTCTCGGTCTCCCAATGGCTTGTCCCCGAATTGCGGCTTCGGGTAGAGGAAAGTTTTGATGCGCCTCACGGCGGCGGGCCCGTGCAGGAATCACACCTGCTTCCATTCCGACAGAATGATTATATCACAATAAAATCAATAAGGCAAGAAAATGTACACTAAATTCGGGTTTGTCGATGTGAACTATAAATGATTTCGGAGGGGCCGGTGCTGGTAGGAATGTTCCATTCCTACGATCGGCCCGTTACAGACGTAACAATTCGCTGTGAATATCGTTTCGGTCTCGTGCAGATGGGCGGGCTGATGTGGGCATCAGCCCCTACGAAATACCAATATCGTCTCCCCAATAAACCCGAATTTAACATAATGAAGAACTCCGCCTGTAGGCGGAGTTCAACCTTAATTCTTCATTTTTTATTTACAATGAAGCTCTTCTTATTTCCCTTTTCGCCGTAGATGACCTCCACTGTTACGGGAACGTCGGATTCTACTGTGATCTTTGGGGCTTCATTCGCGTTCTCACGTGCTTCACACATAAGAGTGAGTGTGCCCTCGGTACCGAAGGGGTATTTTTCAATACCGTGGCGCTCTGTAAGGTTAACGTGCCATGTTATCTTATTGTTCGCAGCATCAGGCTTGATGCCGAAAACGTACTCAAACATTATGGAAATGGGGCCAAGTCCCGACCAGCCTACAAAATTGGGGCGGGAGTTATCGCCTCTCCACGGCTTTCCTTCGTGCACAAACTCGGGAGCGTAGTTTTCAAAGAGAGTATCGGTCTCTTTATAAACCTCAACTGTCGAATAGAGATATTCCTTTCCAATCTCGTGGGAAAGGTCAAACTTCTCATAAGTGTCAAGTCCCTTAAGCACCATATAGGTCGTGGGGGGCCATACTCCGCCGTTCCAGTAGTCACCCTCGGGGGAGTATTCCTCCATATCGCGGGAAAGTGCAGGAACACGGTTCGGTGTTTTGAACTCGTTTTCGTTTTCAAGATGGGCGATGAGTCGTTCTGAGCGCTCGCTGTCTGCACACTTTGCAAGAAGTCCCCAGTATGCGCCGATATGCTTTACGCCGCTGAATTTTCCGCCTCGCCAGAGGTCATAGTAAAAGCCTGACTCCTCGTCCCACAGCTTTTCGTTGATAACCTTTGCAAGCATATCTCTTTCCTCAGTCAGCTCGGGGATAAACTCTTCCTTACCCACGATCTTCGCCATTTCGATGAGGATATTACAGTTATTCAGCTCCTGCATGCAGGCATCCACCCATACAGAGTGGCCGTGGCTGTACATTGTGTGGTATCCCTTGTCAACACGGCGGATATTATCCATGCCGCATCCCCAGCCTGTGGAGAAATATGTTCCGTCGGGCCATGTGTGGAACTCACGCATCCAGCGGTGATATGCCATAAGGGGCATGAACACCTCGGAAAGGCGAACCTTATCACCAAAGTTCTGATAATACTCCCATTCGCACCAGGTCATAATATCGGGTCCTGTTGCAGAGGGGTCGTGGCGGGTGAAGTGGTCTTTGCCCGTCCATTCCTCGATCTCTCGGCAGATAAAGCCGTCTATATGCTGATGGGAATAGAAGTTATCAAGAGTTTTCTGGAACTTGAATATTCTGTCCGCATATTTGCCGAACATGAGCATAAAGGAAGAATCCCACATAAAGATACAGCCGTTGAAGGCGGTATCGATAAAGTTGGAAACAAAGCCCGTATTAGGAACAAGCTTCAAAACGTTTTTGAAGCCTATCTCCCATGCCTTCCAATAACAGTTTATGTAGTCCTCGTGTCCGTCCCAATGGGGCACGGGAAGTCTGTCCCTTGCATCCTCAAAGGTAGGAACGGGAACGTCCTCGGGACACGCCTTCCTTTTTATAAATACGTTTTCCTCAACGAGAGGATTTTCCGCGTGGGTAAACTCCGCATTCTGCTTGAAAAAATCAAGACCGTAGTAGTCGATATATTCCATATCCGCTCCTTATCTGTACTTCTCTGCCTCGCCCTGCGCGAGGGTATCGCATCTCTCGTTGTAAGGGTGGCCTGCGTGACCCTTTACCCATACGAACTCGATCTCGTGTCTGTCGCACTGGGTGAGAAGCTCGTCCCAAAGCTCGGGATTGAGCGCGGGAGATTTATCAGCCTTCTTCCAGCCTCTCGCCTTCCATCCCTTTGCCCATCCCTTGGAGATTCCGTCAACAACGTATTTGGAATCGCTTGTGAGCACGACCTGACAAGGCTCCTTCAGGGCCTTCAGCGCATTGATGGTTGCAAGGAGCTCCATGCGGTTATTGGTGGTCTCAGCCTCGCCGCCGCATATCTCCTTTTCCTTACCGTTATATACAAGCACCGCTGCCCAGCCTCCGGGACCTGGGTTTTTCTTGCATGAGCCGTCGGTGTAGATCTCTACCTTTTTCATATACTATACCTCAATGGAAAATCTTCATTTTCATTATATATGTATAATAGCATAGGCCGATTATAATTTCAATGTTTTTCCTAAAAAACTGAAGCTTTATATGTTTACTTTGACAAAATTTGGTGTATAATGAAGGGGTATGGTTTTTAGATTCTTTAAATTTCTTGTTTTTTGTCAATTTCTTATAGTATTTTGCACAAAAATTATCGTATTGGATATTCAAATTGTGCAAATGGGAGAAAATGATGCATTTTTTTCGGGTCTGTTGACAAGAAAATTCTTCAATGATATAATAATCATGCGCGCGTCCGGTCTAATTGGCATAGTTGCGCCAATTTCGGGCTCGCTGAATATGATATAACCGCGATCCTTCGCAGTTGTATATAAACATTTATCACCTAAGAAAGGAGAAACAGGATGCCTACCTTTAATCAGCTTGTAAAGCAGGGCAGAAAGGACAAGACATACAAGTCCAAGACCCCCGTTATGCAGCAGGGCTTCAA
>JAZUAR010000116.1:0-4202 GCA_045638055.1 Candidatus Avispirillum sp. | reverse complement strand
CTCATAGGCACGCCGCTTCGCGGCTACACCTCACCACCGCCTACGGCGGAGCCTCCCCTCAAGGGGAAGCCTTTGGGACAATCCGCCTCCACTCCCTTTAGGCAAGGGAGGCTTAGCAATCTCCCCCATAAACCCGAATTTAACATCATTTATACGATATTTCTATTATTTAAAGAAATGGAAGGAAAAATATTTACAAAAGGAGGAAAAAGTAGTATAATAAGATGTATATTTTTATCTTCATCTCCATATAAGAAGGAGGGGTTCTCTATGCTTTGCTGTGGGCGTACCGATGTGGGCAGAAAAAGAAGAGTCAATCAGGACAGCTTTTTTTGCGAATATTATGATAACGGAATGATGCTTTCTGTCGTTTGTGACGGAATGGGCGGTGCCGCCGGAGGCGGTATTGCTTCCGGATTTGCCTGTCAATCCTTCGTTGACTACGTTGCAGATTTTGCCGAAAAATATTCTCCCCCCTGCCCTCTCACAAGAACGGATGAGCGAATCATCAGAAAGGTTCTTGCAGAGGCCGTTGACTGCGCAAACAAGAAGGTTTACGACAAAGCTGTGAGCGACATTTCTCTCACAGGTATGGGAACAACTATCGTTGCTACCCTCGTTGTTAACAGAACTCTTTTCACGGTTAACGTCGGTGATTCGAGAATGTATCTCGTTAAGGACGGCGTAGCCACTCAGATCACAAAGGATCACTCCTACGTTCAGTATCTCGTTGACACGGGAAGAATGACGGAGGAGGAAGCTAAGAGCTCCATCAACAGAAATATTATTACAAGAGCTGTCGGTACAGACACAGAGGTTGAGCCCGATATCTATATCACCCGCCTGCCCGGCGCACTTCGCGGTGCTCCTGCGGACCACATCGGACTTCTTTGCTCTGACGGTCTTACAAACCACGTATCCGTTGAGGATATTGCAGAATGCGTAAAGCATGCTTGCGCGGTAGATTCCGACAGAAAGCTTGGCCCTCTTTGTGAGATACTTATCGATATGGCAAACGATGGCGGCGGCAGTGATAACATCACCGCACTGATCTTCACCGTCTGAAGCTTGCCTGATAGGAGGTCAAATGGAACTTTACGATAAATATGTAGGCGCAGTCCTTGCCGGCAGATACAGGATCGAGCGTATTATCGGCGTTGGCGGTATGGCGGTCGTTTTCAAGGCCTTCGACCTGCTTATGAACAAGCACGTTGCAATAAAGCTCCTCAAGGAGGAGATCGCAAACGACGAGGAAAGCGTTAAGCGCTTTGTCAACGAATCCAAGGCTGTTGCCATGATGTCCCACAGAAACGTTGTCAGCATTTACGACGTCAACGTAAACGAGGATATCAAGTATATCGTTATGGAATATATCGAGGGTATCACCCTCCGAAATTACATGACAAAGCGTGGCAGACTTACTCTGCGCGAGATCATCAGCTACACAGAGCAGATACTTCTTGCACTGAGCCATGCCCACAGCAAGGGTCTTGTTCACAGAGATATCAAGCCCCAGAATATTATGCTCCTGAAAAGCGGTATCATCAAGGTCACAGACTTCGGTATCGCAAAGCTTCCCAACGCCGAGACCGTTACTATGACGGACAAGGCCATCGGAACAGTTTATTATATCAGCCCCGAGCAGGCGAGCGGTCAGCCCATTGACAACAGAAGCGACCTTTACTCTCTCGGTGTTATGATGTATGAAATGGCAACAGGCGAGCTTCCCTTTACGGCAGACTCCCCCGTTTCCGTTGCAATGATGCAGATCAACGATACTGCAAAGGCTCCCACCGAGATCAACCACGATATCCCCAAGGGTCTTGAGCAGATCATCGGTATCGCTATGGAGAAGGACCCTCAGTATCGCTACCAGTCCAGCGAGGATATGCTCAGACATATCCGACGCCTTAAGGAAAACCCCGGCGTTATCTTCAAGATACCCAAAAAGCACGAGGAAGGAGAGGGCGAGCCTAAGAGCGTTCTTTCTCTTCTCACAGGCGGAGGACCTGCTTTCCCCCTTATAGCAGGCGTTGCTCTTGCTTTCTTTATCGTTTTTGCAATCGGCGCCGCTTTTGTTCTCGGCAAAGCAAACGATGCCATGACCCAAACTGTTGAAACCATCAAGGTTGATGAGTTTGAGGGGCGGACGTATGATGCAACTCTTGCGGCGGCTCTGGAAAAATCAGACAGATATACCGTTACCATTGAATACGAGTATTCCGATGAATACGAGGCAGGCGTCATTATGGAGCAGTCCCCTGCGGCAGGCTCCTCAAAGAAGGTTAAGGTTGCCCTCACCCTCACTGTCTGCTCAGGAAACCGCGAGATCGAGATGCCCTCTCTTACCGACTATAACTACAAGGCGGCTATCAAAGAGCTTCGCAACCGCGGACTTGAATATACCATTGAATACAAAAAGGATAACATCCGCTCCTCAGGTCAGGTTATTACAACCTCTCCCGCTCCCGGAGAAAAGATCTCCGTTGGCAGCACCGTTACAGTTTACGTCTGCGACGGAGTTGACGAGGGAGAGATCAAGGTGCCCGATTTTGTTGGTATGACAGAAAAAGAGGCCTTCAAAAAGCTTATTGAGCTTGACCTTCTGCCCGGCGCGATCTCCTACGTTAAGGACAAGGCAGACCGCGGAACTGTTATAAAGCAGTCTGTTGAAAAGGACACTGAGGTCCTTGAAAACACACGTATCGGTCTGACCGTCAGCGGTGGCCCCGATTACGATCCCCTTAATCCCGACGGCACAACGGCTCCCAAGGAGGAGACAACAGCTCCCAAGGAGGAGACAACTGCCCCCGAAGAAACCACAAAGCCTGAGGAAACAACAGCGGACTCTGTCAGCGAGGAAACTACCGCACCCGAAGAAACAAAGGATCCCGAGGAAACAACAGGCAGCAGCGATACAAATGAGCCCGACGTCCCTGTTGATAACAGCCAATCAAATTAAAATGAACGAAAAGCAGTTTAAAGGAATTATAATCAAAGGAATCGGCGGACTTTACAACGTCCGCCCTCTTTCCGATTTTTCTGTAAATACAAGCGCTGACGGTACCGTACCCTGCCGCGCCCGCGGTGTTTTCCGCCACGATGGAATCACACCTCTTCCCGGAGATATCGTTTCCTGCGAGATCACCTCAGAGGAGCCCTGCGAGGGCGTTATCAACGAGATCGAGGAGCGAAAGAACAGCCTCATCCGTCCCGCTCTTGCTAATCTCACTCACCTTTTCATCGTCATCCCCGCGACCAAGCCCCGCCCCGATCTTCTGACGGCAGACAAGCTTGTTTCGGCAGCTGAGGATAAGGGCATCGAGCCCGTTATCGTCATCACAAAGGAAGACCTTGACGAAAAGGAAACGGAAAGGATCGCATCCATATACCGCACAGGCGGATTTTTCGTTTTCACCCTTTCGGGACACACGGGCGAAGGAGTTTCAGCTCTGCTTTCATTTATGGAGGAAAATGCTAAAACTCAGCTCACAGCAGCCTTTGCAGGAGTTTCGGGAGCCGGCAAGTCCACTCTCATGGCTAAGCTTTTCCCCTCCCTTTCACTTAAAACCGGAGAGGTCAGCCGAAAGATAGAGCGCGGAAAGCACACTACCCGCCACGCAGAGCTTTATCCCGTGAAGGTTATGAACAGCACCTGCTTCATCGCAGATACCCCCGGATTTTCCATGATCGATTTTGCCCGATTCAATTTCACTGACCGAGAGGGTCTCCCCTACACCTTCAGAGAATTTGAATCCCTTATCGGTGAATGCAGATATACAAAATGCACTCACACAAAGGAAGAGGGCTGCGCTATTCTTGAAAAGGTCAAAAGCGGCGAAATATCTAAAAACCGCCACGAGAGCTATATCGCAATGCTCGAGGAGATCAATAAAAATCCCCCCTGGAAAAAGAGATAATAAAAGACCGTCAGTTGTAAATAGCTGACGGTCTTTTTGTTGTTTTTCTGTTCTTTCCTTGAAAGGAAAGAACCAAAGGAACTTTATAAAGACAAAGATAGCAAAAAGGCAAAAGACAACGCACTGAAAAAGACAGTAAAAATGAACGAGCTCATTTTTACTGTCTTTTTCGCGTTGCTGGGCGATAATATCGCCCGGGTGCTTTGCACCTGTTCTTTTGCCTTGTATTTTTCAGATTTACCAATTTTTGAAGTTTTTTGAAGTGAGGAGCAAGAAAAAACG
>JAZUAR010000115.1:0-3848 GCA_045638055.1 Candidatus Avispirillum sp. | reverse complement strand
AAATCCTCCTTATATTATTTTCGTTCATTCTCAATCTTTACAACCTTATATCCCGGTTTTTTGATCAAGATTCCGTTTTCTGTGGGAATAATTTCTACTGTATCATCAAAATCCATACAATAAAATTCTCTTATTTCCTTCGGCAAGACAATTCTCCCTAAATTATCTATCTTCTTTTGTATTCCTATCACCTTTTGACCCTCCACGATTATCTACCAACAATCGTTGGTGTATGATCGATTATAACCTACTATACTAAAAATGTCAATAACAATTGTAGGTGATAATTTATGAGAGAAATACTTGCCACACGTTTGCGTGAGCTTCGAAAGGAAAAGGGACTTTCCCAGATCCAGCTCGCCGTGTATTGTGATATTACCGAAAACACATATCAGAATTATGAGCTTATGACCCGCGAGCCAAAGCTTGAAATACTTATCCGCATCGCGGATTTTCATAAGGTGTCCCTTGACTATCTTGTGGGACGAACAGATATTAGATGATAACAAATAAAGAACCACCCCGAGGGGTGGTTCTTTATCTTTCAAATTCCTTTTTGAATTTTGAAAAATTACTGATACCGTATATGTAATATTTATCATGAATTTTTATACGATCCTCGTCTCTTTTCGCTTCGATGCTCACCTTTCCCGAAAAGGAAATATGTCCTGCATCAAATATTCTTTCAACGAAATTCTGCTCGAATACAACATTTGAAATGCCCTCGATTCTGTAATTTACTCTGACGGGGCTCCAGCCGCGTATGTGTCCGAAGGAGATCTTTCTGCTTATACTCTTGAGCATTGAAAATTCAACTGTATCTCCGTATATCTTTAACCTCTTCGGGCAGGAAACTATATCCATAAAATAGCCTAACAGCATCGCCAAAGCTGCTACGCCAAGCCACAAAAGGACTGAGCCTTCCCCCTTTTCCAGCATAACTATACCATAGATCAAAACCGCCGCAAGGGATAAATATATCATATGATAACATTTAAAATTCAGCACGTTGAATATTCTTTTGAGCTTTATCTCTTTAATTTCATTCACATATAATTTACCCATATGATCCTCCTTCCCTTTGACAATATACGACCTTTATGGTACAATAACCTTGTTATTCATCATCGGAGCAGTCTGTGCCGTTGAGGACGGGCATTGTGTCCTCAATTGCCTTCTTGGCATCGTCCCAGGGCTCCTTTGCGTAGCGGTAATCAAAGCTCTTTGCAAAGCGGTCGATCTTATCCTGCAGTGTTGCCAGCACCTTTTCTTCCTTTTTATATACAGACTTATAAAATTCCGCGAAGCTCTTTGACTTCATATATCCCTTTGCCGCAGAGAGATAGCGGGAGAAATGGGGCAGGCAGAAATAAGGCTGTGCGGCGCATTTATACTTAAAATCGGGGTCTGTTTCCCAGAGGATCGCCGCAGTTTCTATCATTTTTGAGAAGTTTGCTTCGATTCGCTCGCATACGTAGCAATCATTTGAAAGTGCATGAAGCTTCTTTGCGCTGTCCGCTCCTGCGAGGGCGGGAGCGATTCCCGGCTTTTTAAGCATTCCGTCAACCTCTGCAAGGTGGCTCTGGAGGATGAGGGACAGCGGTAAGCGCTTGCCCCTTTTCATCATTTTGGAATAGTGATCGGGGCAGAAGCCCTTTTCGTTTGTTTTCTTTCTCACGTCAGGCTCCATCATGGATGCACCGAGAATGAGGTCGAGCTCGTTAAGCTCAAGTCTTCTGTAAAGACGGCAGAAGGGACAGCCGCGGGTTTCATCCTCGGCTCCCTTTTCAAATGCTTCGTTTACGGGGATTGTGTAGAGCTGTTCCATACGTTCCTCTTTATTTATTGTTTATTGTTTATTATTTATTCTTTATTCTTTAACTTCAAATTTGTATTTATCGGGGGGACATAATTGGTGTTTCGTAGGGGCTGATGCCCACATCAGCCCGCCCATCTGCACGAGAACGAAACGATATTCACAGCGAATTGTTACGTCTGTAACGGGTCGATCGTAGGAATGGAACATTCCTACCAGCATCGACCCCTACGAAATCATTTATAGTTCACACCGACAAACCCAAATTTATCTTTATCATAATATCTCTTTGATTATTATAAAACATTTTACGGAGTTTTTCAATATGAACATTCCATACATAACCAATTCAATGGACGGTTGGCTTACCGTTGAGGGCATCGGCGATTTTTCCGTTTTCCGCACCTTTGACTGCGGACAGTGCTTCCGCTTCGATCCCGTTTCCGACCCTACCCACAAATACGAGGTTGAGGGTATTGCATACGGAAAATACGTCCGCTTTGCAGAGGACGGTGACGGCAAGCTTTACGTTTATTCCTCCGAGGAGGATTTCCATTCCCTCTGGCTTTCCTATCTCTCCCTTGATTGCGATTACGATGCTATAAACGAAAAGCTTTTCTCCGCTCTCTCGGGTAAGGACGGAGAGCACATCAGAAGAGCGGCAGAGGCTTCGAGGGGAATCCGAATCCTCCGTCAGGAGCCCTGGGAGGCACTTTGCTCCTTCATTGTTTCCCAGAACAACAACATCCCCCGAATCAAGAAGATCATTGCCGCAATGAGCGAAAAATACGGCGAGAAGATCGAGGGCGGCTACACCTTCCCCACTGCCGAGTCACTTTACAATGCGGGGGAGGCTGCTATCTTCGATCTTCGCACAGGCTTTCGGGCAAAATACATATTCGATGCGGCTATGAAGGTCTATACAGGCGAGATTTCTCTCGATGAGGTAAAGGCCTGCGCAAGTTATGCGGATGCCGAAAACATTTTGCTTTCAATCAAGGGAGTAGGTCCGAAGGTAGCTGCCTGTGCTCTTCTCTTCGGCTTTGAAAAAATGAGCGCCTTTCCCATTGACGTATGGATAAAAAAGGTTATTGCAAACCGCTTTGAAAACGGCCTTGACCCCCATTTCTTCGGTGAGTTTGCAGGAATTGCTCAGCAATACCTTTTCTACTACGAGAGATACGTTTCAGAAGGCGCAAACGATTGACAAACAGCTCTCCAAGAGGTATAATATTTGGAGATGCTTATAAATATTAATGACGAAAATCCCGTTGATTTAGTCATACGAAAGGAACCATCCACAATGAACAAAGGCACAAAAATTGCTTTGCTGATCATTTCCGCATTGCTTATTATCGGCGGAATTGCGGCGGCAGTCATCGCAATCGTTACTGAGTCTGACAAGAGCGATGCTCCTGATACGGACGCCCCCACCGAAACTACTGTAATTCACGACAGCGTTGAGTACTTTTACGACGATGACGGCAATATCAAAAGCGAGCGCTACTACGACAACAACGTATATATGGGCAAGCGAGATTACTTCCGCACAGAGACCGCAGAATACATAACTGTTTTCGATAAGGACGGCAACGAGGTAGGCAGCTCTGTTACCGAATTCAATATCGTGGGCAGCATTTCAAAGATCACAACCTACCAGTTCCATCTTCTCTCCGAAACCGTTGAATACGATTACTACGATGATCTCAGATCTCCCGAGAAGAAAACTGTAAAAACTTACGTCGGAAACGATATTTATGCCGAGAAAACTTATTTTGCAGAAAACGGCAAAAAGACAAGATATTGCACCTTCCTCAATGATACAACACTTGAGGACAACTACTACGATGAAAACGGAAATATTATAAAAAATGGCGGTGAGACAAGTGAAGAATAAGCTTTTTCTTATTTCTCTTCTCCTTATTGCCGCGCTGCTCTCCTCCTGCGGCGGCAAGGGAGGCACCACCGATACTACTGCAAAAGACGAGAGTCAGCGCCCTGAAAACGGTCTATACTATGAATACAGCGACGG
>JAZUAR010000114.1:0-20210 GCA_045638055.1 Candidatus Avispirillum sp. | reverse complement strand
AAAAATTCAAAAGAATTTTCGGAGTCTTTGTTTGTCTTGTTGTTCAATTTTCAAGGAGCTTCTCGCTACCGCTTTTCGCGACAGCTTTGTTATTATATCAAACTCAAAACCCTTTGTCAATACCTTTTTTAAAACTTTTTTAAAGTTTTTTGAAGTTTTTTCAAAGTCGATTCGAAGCTCTCAGCTTTCCGCTCGTCTTCGTCTCTCGGTTTTTTGTCTCACCTCATCGGCTTGCTTAGTATACACGATTAACTCCCTCTTGTCAACACCTTTTTTTGAAGTTTTTTTGATTCATCCATCATGACGGATACTACCAAACCTAACCATGTTCGGTTGTGCAATTTGCCCATATACGCCTGAAATATGCAAAAAAGAGAGCCTCGCGTGATGCGAGACTCTCAATTCTACATTATTATATAGGAATGGGCAAATTACTTCGCGTAGTGCACAGCGCGGCTCTCGCGAATGATATTTACCTTGATCTGACCGGGATACTCAAGCTCATCCTCGATCTTCTTAACGATATCTCTTGCAACGAGAGGCATCTTCTCATCAGAAATGATCTCGGGCTTAACCATGATACGAACCTCACGGCCTGCCTGGATAGCAAATGACTTCTCAACACCCTCGAAGCTGCAAGCAATTTCCTCAAGCTTTGTGAGACGCTTGATATAGTTCTCAAGATTCTCACGGCGAGCGCCGGGACGAGCCGCGGAGATCGCATCTGCTGCCTGAACGATCATAGCAACGAGAGTCTGAGGCTCAACGTCACCGTGATGCGCTTCGATAGCATGGATGATATCCTTATTTTCCTTATACTTTCTTGCAGTGTCAACGCCAAGCTGAACGTGGCTGCCTTCCTGCTCTGCGGTAAGTGCCTTACCGATATCGTGGAGAAGACCTGCACGCTTAGCAAGCATGGGATCTACGCCAAGCTCATCGGCAATGATGCCGGAGAGGAGAGATACCTCGATAGAGTGGCGAAGAACGTTCTGACCGTAGCTTGTACGGTACTTTAGACGGCCGAGGAGCTTAACAAGCTCGCCGTTGAGACCGTGAATACCTGTTTCGAATGTAGCCTGATCTCCCGCCTTCTTGATAGAAACCTCAACCTCGTGACGAGCCTTTTCAACCATCTCCTCAATACGAGCAGGATGGATACGACCGTCGGAGATGAGCTTTTCGAGAGCGATACGGGCAACCTCGCGGCGCACGGGGTCAAAGCAGGACACTGTGATCGCCTCGGGTGTATCGTCGATAATAAGATCAACACCTGTAAGTGTTTCGATTGTACGGATGTTACGTCCCTCACGACCGATGATTCTACCCTTCATCTCCTCAGAGGGGAGAGTAACGGTGGAAACGGTGATCTCAGCAACGTGATCCGCGCTGCAGCGCTGAATAGCAAGAGCGATGATATTACGAGCCTTATCGTCAGCCTCGTCCTTGAACTCCTGCTCGAGCTCGACCATCTTCTTGGCCTGCTCGTGGCGCACCTCCTCAACCATATCCTCGATGAGCTTCATTCTTGCCTGCTCGGCTGTCATTCCGGATATACGCTGAAGAGCCATTCTTGCCTCGGTCTTCTGATTCTGAAGATCCTCTGCAAGAAGTTCGTTTTCCTGAATTTTCTTTTGAAGCGCTTCGTCCTTCTTTTCCAGATTCTCTGTCTTCTTATCCAAAGTTTCTTCCTTGGACTGAACACGGCGTTCCTGTCTGGAAAGCTCGCCACGGCGCTCCTTGATTTCCTGTTCAAACTCGTTCTTTGCGCGGAGCATTTCTTCCTTAGCTTCGATAAGGGCTTCCTTCTTTGCGGATGCGGCATCGGCCTTTGCCTGATTCATACCGTCTGCAATGATCTTCTTAGCCTGAAGCTCAGCGGAACCGATGGTTTTTTCAGCAACGTTCTTGCGATAAGCGATACCTGCAAAAATGCCGATTGCGAGACCAACGACAAGCGCCGCGATAGCAGTTAAAACATAGGGCATATTTAAACCTCCTTCTTGAGAATTTTTCCATTAAAATACTCAAACAAAATTAATCAATTCATAAATCGGGAGGCTGCCCGGAACTTATATTCTTCAGTTGATTTTTATTCAGTTGAATCTATATAAAACCGGCAGCTTCGCCGGAATACGAACATACTCCTTTATTTTAAAGCACAAACTATGATATGTCAAGTGATTTTTCCTTCTGAAATGTAAAGAATTATTAATATTTATGTGCAATTTTGCTATTTTTGCATCTTTATCAACAAAAAGAGAACCTCGGGAATCTCAAAGGATTCCCGAGGAGCCTTATTCAAAGGTACTTACTTTGTGCCCTTGATGTCGTTTTCGTACTTTTCGATCATCTTCTTAACCATCTGACCGCCGATGGAGCCTGCCTGACGTGCTGTGAGGTCGCCGTTGTAGCCCTGGTTAAGGTTTACGCCTACTTCGCTTGCTGCCTCCATCTTGAACTGGTTGAGTGCCTGCTTTGCCTCGGGCACGAGTGTCTTGTTGCTTGCCATAATAATTCCTTTCCCGGACTCTTGTCCGTTTTCCCTTTTTACTTTCGGGATTTTCTTCAATCTATTTTAATTGAGACGCTTTCGCTGTCTCTGCTATTATTATCTTCACCCATCCGATAAATATGAACGGCAATTTTTGTTATGTTTTTATTTTGTTCATATGTGTGTCTATATATTAATATGAAAATTCCCCCCAGGAAGCATTTGATGTTCTGTTTGTAAATCGTATGTATCAAAAGTAGTTTTTCACGCTTTATAATAATATGAAAAAAGCCTGCGGCATTTCTGCCGCAGGCTTTTTCTTATTCAATTGATGTATCAAGCTTAAAGCGCATGATTTTTCTGAGAGTGTTTTTGGGGAAGTCCTCCTCGCGGATACGGAGGACTGCGATCTTCTTATAAGGAACGCAGGTCTTATTGTATTCATCAACAAAGGGCTGAAGATGTGCTCTTGCATCTGCAATGCCGTTTTTCTCAAGATAATCCTTATCGGGATAGATCTCCGCTACGATTGCGTTATGCTGGAGGCCTCTCTTGGACTGACCCTCATATACGATAATATCCTGAACGCCGGGGCAAGCCACAAGCTCGTTTTCGATCTCCTCGGGATATACGTTCTTGCCGTTTGAAAGAATAATGAGGTTTTTCTTTCTGCCTGTGATATAAAGAACGCCGTTTTTGTCTGTCTTGCCGTAGTCGCCTGTGCGGAAATAGCCGTGCTTGAAGGCCTCGCAGGTTGCCTCCTGATTCTTATAATAGCCGAGCATCACGTTGGGACCCTTGACGAGGATCTCGCCCTCGCCGTCCTCATTGGGCTCGTCGATCTTGATAGTATCGATATCGATAACGTTACCAACGCTTCCGTCCACCACGTTTTTAGAATAGTTTACGGAAATAAGGGGAGCGCACTCGGTGATACCGTATCCGTTAAGAACTGTGATACCGATGGCCTCAAAGAAATGGATGATCTCGGGGTTGATGGGAGCGCCGCCGGAAATGATGGTCTTCACCTCGCCGCCGAATGCCTCGAGAATTGAGCCGAAAATACTGCGGCGCTGATCGATACCGATCTTTCTGAGACCGTTTGACACCTTTATCATATTGGCAACAAGCTTTTCCTTGCCCTGATCCTTGATATTTGCCTGAATCTTTCTGTAAAAGGTTTCAAGATAAAGGGGAACTAGTACCATATGACCGGGCTTTTCCTGCTTAAGTTCTCTCTGCACGTAGCGGAGTCCTGACGAAATATACACCTCGCATCCGATCATAACGTGGCCGATGAACATAATAGTTGAGCCGTAGGTATGGTGAGGAGGAAGAACGCCAACTGTCTTCTTTGAAAAATCGATATAGGGAATAACTGTTGTCATATCCGCAAGGATTGCGTTCTGGGAGAGCATAACGCCCTTGCCCTTGCCTGTTGTTCCCGATGTGAACACGAGAAGAGACATCTTTACGGGATCGATGGGGCATTCATAATATAATGAAGGATTTTTTCTGAAAATCTCTTTTCCTTCATTTATATACATAGAAACGCTGTTTTTCTCGCCGTCGAGATAAATCACGGGAGCTTCAAGCTCTGTTGCCTCCGCAACTGCCTCGCCCTTTTCCTTTATATCCATATCGCAGAAAAGGAAGGAAGCATCTGCAGTCTTTGCAGTTTCGGCAAGGTCCTGCCCCTGCCAGTCGCGGTCGAGGGGAACGAGAACGCCGCCTGCAGACAGCACGGAATAATAAGTGAGTATCCACTCATAGGAGCATTTTCCGATGAGAACACAATGCTTGCCTGTGCAGCCAAGGCTTATAAGCTTTGAAGTGAGCGCGCGGACGTCATCGCGGAAGGTCTCATATGATCTTTTTTCAACCTCTGCGCCCTTGCCCTTGAAGGAAAAGGCAATACTTTCACCGTACTCACCACCTGCCCACTCGCAAAGCTCGCGGACGTTTGTGAATTCTCTCATATCGTGAATCTTATATTTTTTCATATCTATACCCTTTCTTATTCATCCTTTGCGCTTTCTGCAAAGCTCTCGCAAAGCGCATTCAGATTTTTATTTACAACAGCAAGACCCTTATACATGATCTCGCGCTCCTCGTCGGTAAGTCCGCAGCTTGCCACTGCGAGAACGCGGTCTATCTTCTCAACAATAGCCTTGCCGATCTTTTTTCCCTCTTCGGTGAGGCAAAGGGGGCTCTGATAGCGCTTTTTTTCCTCGCTTTCGCAGAAAACGTAGCCCTTTTCCTCAAGGAACTTAACTGCTCTTGAAATATTCGCCTTATCCTCCTCGCAGATATCGCATATCTCGCGGGCTGTGAGGCTACCCTGCTTATAAAGATAATAAAGGCAGGAAACGTGGGAGCTTCTCAGATCAAATTCTGACATCTCCTCAGTTTTTATTCTGTGTATTGAACGGCTGATGCTTGTGATAAGCACCGTAAACGCCTGAAAACGCTCTTCCATTTATTAAAACCTCCACTTGTTGTAATTACAACATCCGTATAATAACACAAACTTGTTGTAATGTCAACAAGTTTGCAAAGATTTTTTTGATTTTTCAAAGGTAATTGCAGGAGCTGTACTATATGTGATATAATATATAAAATATCAAAACGGAGAAAATCTATGACCAAACGATTCAGACAGTATCTGGGACTTCTCGCTGCTGTTCTATCATATTATATTATACATGAGGGAGCGCACCTTATTCTTGCCCTGAGCCTCGGAGTGTTTCGAAAAATAAACTTTATGGGGCTGGGTATGCAGATCGACGTGTATGCAGATAAAATGACAGATACTCAGATGGGAATATTCTGCCTTGCAGGATGTGTTGCAACCCTTATAACAGCATGGATACTCGTTCTTTTCTCGGGCAAGGTTAAGAAAATAACCGCAAAAGCACCGAAAGCCTGCCTTTATTATATCACCATCATAATGCTTATCCTCGACCCTGTATATCTGTCCCTTCTCTGCGGCTTCTTTGGCGGCGGCGATATGAACGGCATCTCCCTCCTCATCCCCGAGCTCATCGCCCGCCTTATCTTCGGCGCCATTCTCATAATCAACACCCTCGCATTTGTGAAAATAGTCCTTCCCGAGTATAAAAAAGCGTTTGAATAAATTACAATAAAAAAGAGGCTGTGGCTTTGTCCACAGCCTCTTTTTTGTCCCATCGCAAAATTCCCGTTGACAATCACTTCTTAAATCTATATAATTTTATAACTTGCAAAAATCCGTCCACAAAAAATAATCAAAAAAATTTTCATCATTTTTGTGACCTTTCGGCTTTTTCAATCGTATTGTTAACAGGAGGGCAGAAAAGTGAGTATGTTAAACCGCAAAACGCCGGATTTCGATTCGGTGTATAACACCTACGCCGATCTTCTTTACCGCGTAGCATTGGCTAAGCTTTGCAGTTCTGCCGACGCGGAGGATGCAGTACAGGACGTATTCCTGAAGTATATGACCAGACCCCCGATATTTTTCAACGAGAACCATGAAAAAGCATGGTTCATCCGCGTGACAATAAATCAATGCTGCGATATCGCAAGACGCCGCTCTTATCATCCGACTCTGACTCTTGATGATATACATGATATTGCCGCAGAGGACGAGGCCTCCGTCAGCGATCTGATGGACAAGCTGTCACGGCTTCCCAAAAAATACAGAGAAACGGTCACACTTCATTGCCTTGAGGGCTTTTCTCTCAGCGAAACTGCAGCTATCCTCGGTGTTTCTCTTTCAGCAACGAAAATGAGACTTTCACGGGCCCGTGAAATGCTGAAGGAACAGCAAGGCTGACAAAATACTACGAAAGGAAAAGAAGAATCATGTTTTCAGATAAAGAAATACAGGCATACAAAAAAATATCGGCACCTCCCGAGCTTTACGGCAAAATAAAAAGCTCAGTCACTACAAAAAGCAGGTTTATCCCCTCAGTTGTTATCAAAACGGTGGGGGCTGTTGCCGCCTGCTTTATTATCGCAGTGGCTATAATGATGTTCGGCGCGAATCCCGAGCCCGATATCATCTGCAACGGCCAGGAGCTGCAGTCAAGCATGCTTTTCTACGATATTTCCCCCGCCTCCGATAAGAGAGAGTCATCGGTGCTCAGCGTCCCCTTTGAGATTGAGCTCAGGGAGGACACGGAGATAGTCCTGTCCTGTGGAAGGCTTGTAACCTCCGAGGGAGAATCCGTTGATGGCATTCTCAAAAAAGGAAAGCTTGAGATATGGTGGGAGATTCCCGAAAGCGATAAAAAAATTGACTGCGAAATGGTGCTGAAGGGAGAAAAGACCACAACCGTCATCACCCTGACCTATGACAACGCAAAAAAAGCAGTAAGAGCAACAAAAACAACAAAGTAAAATCTACTTAAAAGGAGATCTGAAAATGAAAAAGATCATCGCATTAGCACTCGTATCCGCAACACTTTTTGCATTCGTTTCCTGTGGCAAGGCTGAAAATGAGCAGCCTAAGGACACCGAAAATAAGGTTGAGCAGAACGAAAATAATGATACAACCGAAAGCACAAAGGAAAACGGAACAGTAGGCGAGACACTCCTCGCAGACTTCAAGGCAAATGCAAAGTCCTCCGCTCAGGACATCGCAGACGCAGTTCTCGCTAACCCCGTACTCGGCTTCATGCCCGCATCCATGCCCGTAGAGGAAGGCTACCTCACAGGCTTTAACGAGGAGATCAAGGGCTTCAAGGAAGGCATTATGTTCGGACCTGCAATCGGCACTATCCCCTTTGTTGGCTACGTATTCGTTCTCGAGGACGGCGCTGACGTAGAAGGCTTCAAGACAACCCTCAAGGACAATGCAAACCTCCGCTGGAACATCTGCACCATGGCAGAGGAGATGGTGTGCGAGAGCGAGGGCAACACAGTATTCTTCCTTATGTGCCCCACAGCATTCGAGCAGCCTGAGGAGGGCGACGATGCAGGCATCGGCGATATGGATATGGGTGGCGACATGGAGATCCCCGCTGAGGACGGAATCGCTCTCGGTTAATTCTGTAACAATAAATACTGTCAGCAAAACGGATGACCTCTGTTTTGCTGACATTTTTTGAAAATAAACCAGGAAAGGAAAAGGCCGTGCTATTTTCAAGTATTCCCTTTTTGTTCTACTACCTGCCTTGCGTTCTTTTGCTATATGCAATAACACCAAAGGCTCTGAAAAACACAACTATCCTTATTTCAAGCCTTGTTTTCTATGCATGGGGAGAGCCGAGACTTGTTATCCTCATGATGCTCACCGTTATGACAGGCTACGTTCTCGGAATTCTCACCGAAAAGGTGCCGAAATTCAAAAAGCTTTTTCTTATAATTGCGGTAGTAGTCAGCCTCGGATTCCTCGGATACTATAAATATACTGACTTCTTTATAGAAAACATCAATGCGCTGACAGGGCTTTCCATCCCTCTTCTTCGCATCTCCCTGCCTATCGGCATCAGCTTCTATACCTTCCAGATACTCAGCTATAATATCGACGTGTACAGGGGCGACGTTCTCGCACAGAAGAACCCCATCGACCTTGCAGCATATATATCCTTTTTCCCTCAGCTGATCGCAGGCCCTATCGTTCGTTACAGCGATATTGCCCTCCAGCTCAAGAGCCGTACCCATTCATTTGAAAAGACAGCACAGGGCATTCGCCGCTTCATCATCGGTCTTTCCAAAAAGATCCTTATTGCAAACGTTCTCGGTGAGCTTTGCGATATCTTCAAGTCGAGCGATGAAAAGAGCGTTCTTTTCTACTGGATGTACGGCATTGCATTCTGCCTCCATATCTATTTCGATTTCTCAGGATACAGCGATATGGCGATCGGCCTCGGAAAGCTCTTTGGCTTTGACTTTATAGAAAACTTTAACTACCCCTACATCTCAAAGAGCATAACAGAATTCTGGAGAAGATGGCATATGTCTTTGGGAAGCTGGTTTAGGGATTACGTTTATATCCCCCTGGGCGGCTCAAGAGTGAAAAAGTGGCGAATGTTTTTCAACATCTTCGTTGTCTGGATGCTTACAGGATTTTGGCACGGCGCCGCATGGAACTTTATCCTCTGGGGTCTGTTCTTTGCAGTGCTTCTCGTTGTTGAAAAGGTATTTTTCCTCAAAAAGCTTGATAAACTCCGAGTAGTCGGCCGCATTTACGTGCTTTTTGCCGTGATGATAAGCTTTATTCTATTTAATGCCGCATCCGTCAGCGAGGCTGTATCTTATATCGGCGGACTTTTCGGTGCAGGCAATGCACCTCTCGTCTCCGCTGAGGCTCTGTATTACCTGAGAAGCTACGGCTTTGTATTTATCCTCGGTATTATCGGAGCAACACCCATACCCAAGATGGCAGCATCCAAGGTAAAGGCGCTTCAGTATGCAGAGCCCTTGTTCCTTGCATCACTTCTCATCATCGTCACCGCATATCTTGTGGACGGATCATTCAATCCGTTCCTGTATTTCAGATTCTGACGAGAGGTAAAATTAATGAAAATCAAAAATATAATATCAACCGTTCTTATGGCATCGCTCCTTCTCAGTCTCAGCGCGTGGTGTGTTTTCGGCAAAAAGGCAGACTTTTCCGAAAGCGAGCGCCGCGCCCTTGCAAAATTCCCCGAGCTTTCCTTTGAATCTGTAATGTCCGGCGAGTTTGCAAAGAAATTCGAGGAATATGCAACAGATGCTTTCCCAAAGCGCGATCTCTGGAGAAGCATAAAAGCATATACAAGGCTTTACGGCTTCATGCAGAAGGATAATAACAAGATCTTTATAGAGGACGGGCATCTTTCAAAGCTTGAATACCCCGCAAACTATCAGATGGCAGACCACGCGATAAATCTCTTCAATAAGATAAACGATAAGTATCTCAACGATACGAATAAGGTCTATTTTGCAATGATCCCCGATAAGAACAAGTATCTTGCCGATCTTTCCATCGATTACGATGCATACGAAAGGTATATGGCAGAGGGACTTTCCTTTGCTGAAAGCATCAATATCGGAGATCTTCTCAGCGCCGACGATTTTTACTATACCGACACCCATTGGCGCCAGGAAAAGATAATTGACGTGGCAGACCGTATCGCCTCTGCTATGGGAAGCAGTATTTCAAAGGAGTACGAAACTGTGACTCTCGATACCCCCTTCAACGGTGTGTACGTGGGTCAGTCTGCAATGGCAGTAAAGCCCGATACTCTTTCCTATCTTACAAACGAAGCAATCGAGGGCTACGATGTGCAGGGCGCTGCGGCAGTATATGATATGGCAAAGGCAGAAAGCCGTGACCCTTATGAAATGTTCCTTTCCGGAAATCAGGCACTTGTGACCATCAAAAACCCTGCTAATACCGATGGCAAGAAGCTCATCGTTTTCAGAGATTCCTTTGGCTCATCCATTTCACCTCTTCTTGCAGAGGGCTATTCCGAGACTATCCTAATCGACCTGCGCTACGTTTCCTCCGATTACATCGGAAGCTTTGTAGACTTCAGCGATGCAGACGTGCTCTTCATGTACAGCACACTCCTTCTCAACAGCTCCCTTGCGCTGAAATAATGCAAAGGACTTCAAAAAGGGAGTTCCTTGCAGTTATAACAATCATTTTAAAATAAAACGACCCCCGAATCATAAGATTCGGGGGCTGTTTTATTTCAAAACCTTTTTGCACCAGGTGCGCTTTTTGCAATTAGGGCACATAAGATGACGGGTAAATCCTCTGTGCAACGCCTTCATCGCCTCGGAATAGGTGGGCACGATCTCGCATCCGCACTCTTTGCACTTATACGCGCCAACGCTCACCTCAAGCTTTACCGCATAAAAGCAAGGAATCAAAAATATAACGCAGGCACCGAGAATCGTGACAAGCTGCCAGATACCCTCGGGTATCAGAAATGCCGCAACAAAAATACAAGTAAGCAGCACAGACATACTGATTATCATAATGACCCACATAGAAGTCCATATAGTTTTATTCTTTCGTTCCATTTCCTTTGCCATTTCCAGCAAAAGCTGTTCGTTTTTCTTATTTGAACTTTCCATATCGATTTTCTCCCCACTTAATAATTCGTCAACTCTGATTCCAAGAAGCGAGCACAGCGAAAGCATAATGGAAGTATCGGGCATCGCAATACCCCTTTCCCATTTAGATATCGCCTTATCGGTGATACCGAGCTTATCCGCCAATTGAACCTGAGTCAGCCCCTTCTTTTTTCTGCACTCGGCAATAAATCTTCCGATCTTGATCTGGTCCATAAAGCACCTCCTTTGCTCTCATTATATCATTTTTTGAGAAAAATCACACCTACCGTTGGTTTAGTTGGGGGAGGATTGAAAAACGCAGAGGACTTTTTTGTAAAAAAGTCCTCTGCACTCCCAAAAAACTTCAAAAAGGAAATGTTTTCACCATTGTAGGGGCGAGCATTGCTCGTCCTCACATCGGCAAGCGAACCAAGATGAAATTTGATGCACGAGCAAACGAAAAGATTAATCAAGATAAAGCCTCCCTCCGGTGGGGAGCCTTGTATTAACAATCCATACAAAAACTTGCCCCTATTATACTACAAAAGAAGAATGACTCAAGAAGATTGCAAATACAAAAATATATGCTATAATTTACTTATGAAATGTTATTGCTTATGAGGTAAAGAATGAACGAATTTTACGATATTGCTTTTAATGAATCTTTAACCTTTTATTCTTATGAGTTCCGTTGTTCCTCAGATGACAGAGAAATAGTTAACTGCACAGATGATTTTTTTGATCAAGGCTTTTTAAAGGATTCTGTGTGGGACAGATATGCAGAATATCAGTATAAATGCAAAGATTGCCCCTATTTTAAACACGATATAGGATTTTATTTCGGAGATCACCATTTCTCTAATGATTTTTCGAATAAAGAGATCTTTGTTATAGAGGTTAAAAGCACGGAAGAGCTTGGTTTTGTTGTAGATAACTTACCCGCCAAGGCCAAGGCGATCTGGATAGGCTGTTCAAGACCAATAAGCTACTCTGCCCTTGAAAGATTGCCGAACCTCCAGACTGTTTGTATGAATCTCAAGGCTGCGGATACCCTTTGGGATATGGCAAAGACACCGAATCTTGATGTTTTGGAAATTGAGTTCGGCGCCAATCCCCCCGAAATAAGCGAAATAAAAAAAGCAAAAAGCCTGAGACATTTATGCTTGAACGTTCATATTTCCCAAATTAACAAAACAGTCCTTCCTACGTTCTCATTTTTAAAGGAAATGCAAAGCCTTGACAGCTTGATCATATCGGGAGTTACCGCAGAGGACAATAATATTGACGATCTCATAAATATCCCGAATCTCAAACGCCTATGGATTTCGCCCGATATTTATTCAAATGAAGATTATGCGAAATTCGAAGCATTAAAATTCAGAATATTTGATGAATACGGAATTTTCGGATATAACAAAGAAAAAGAATCCATAGAGGATATGAGACCTTTGGGAAAAGGCAAGCGTTATTTCAGATCCGAGCGATCAAAAGAAAAATTTATTGCACAGTACAAAAGCATTATGGAAAAATATCTTTAAAATACTATCCCCCCCGAATCCTTTTGGATCCGGGGGATTTTCTATAAGCATCGTTATCCCCCATGAAGATGGGAGGATATTGAAATCAATTATAATTCATGATATAATGTAATCAGTTAGATAAACTTAAATTTGGAGGCTAAAAATGAAAAAGCTTGCCTTTGTTTTTATACTGGTGCTTATGATGAGCGCTATACTTTCTGCCTGCGGCACAAAAAATGAAGCTGCGGGCGACTCTTCCACTGCAGATACCACATACACTCCGGTCACCACGGACATCACTGACACCACGGCTTCGCAGAACAGTATATCTGAAGAAATGGCCTACAACGGAGTATATAATTATTGTCACAGCACGTATGATTGGAGTATTGCAGAGGACAATCCTGATATTATGTATTTAAAAATGGGAGAGGAGACAGAATCTGAGTATCAGGTGATATTCCGTAGCTATACAGGTACGTTTGTTTATTTTTACGTTGACAAATCAAACGGAGCTACACGATTGATAGAGTACGTTCCAATTCTTGAGATCGAAGAAGAAGCAGGAACCATAAATCTATACGATTATCTGGAATCAAAGGAAAAATAATTGAAAAAAGAAATATTCTTTACTCTTTTGTAAGTCTCATAACCCTAATCACTCTATGTTTAAGACAAAGACTCATACTTCTTTATTATGATGAATGCTCTTTGATTTGAACATCACATACAAAAAGGACTATGACATTTTGTGGTCATAGTCCTTTTTGTATTAATAAAATATCAAAGCATAAAAAAGCACCTTGGTTGGGACATCTGTATCCTTCGCAAAGTGCTTATTATTTAATTACTCCAGCTTTTCTGCGCTCTTCCTCAATCAATCGATCAAGCTCTTCGACGCTTAGTTTCATGTATTCGTTTATTTTCTCTATATTCAGATTATCGTCTTCCACGTAATACTGCATATCCATATCATTTTACCTCTTTAAAAGAAAATTCAAAATCTCCGGAAAGATCGTTCATCACTTTGTTTTTGAGCCAAATTCATTGTATCCCAAACATTTATATTTTGCAATAGTCAAATTATACAATTTTTTCTGCCACCAAATTTGCACCAAGATGGATTTTATATCATAAAGAAAACCCCGAATCCAAAAGGATTCGGGGTTTTGAATGTTCGCAAATAAGATAAGTAACTTATCTCTTGGAGAACTGGCTCGCACGACGAGCTGCCTTGAGACCGTACTTCTTTCTTTCCTTCATTCTGGGGTCTCTTGTGAGGAAACCTGCCTTCTTGAGGGGTGCACGGAATGTATCGTCAGCAAGGAGAAGTGCGCGGGATGCGCCGTGACGGATAGCGCCTGCCTGACCGGAGAAGCCGCCGCCCTTTACTGTTGCTACGATGTCGAACTTGCCCTCTGTTCCTGTTACCTGGAAGGGCTGGTTGATGATGAGCTTCATGGTCTCGAGACCGAAGTAATCGTCAATGTCACGGCCGTTGATTGTTACAACGCCTGTACCGGGATAGAGACGAACGCGGGCAACAGAACTCTTTCTTCTGCCTGTGCCGTAGAAATAAGGCTTTGCACTTGTATACATTTTCTGTTATCCCCTTTCTCAGATCTCATAAGCCTCAGGCTTCTGAGCCTGCTGCTTGTGTGCCTCGCCTGCATATACCTTGAGACGAGTGATTGCCTTGTCGCCGATAGAGTTGTGAGGAAGCATGCCCTTAACTGCGTGCTCCATTGCAAACTCGGGCTTTGTAGCCATAAGGTGCTTGTAGGAAACTTCCTTAAGACCACCGATGTAGCCGGAATGACGACGGTAGAACTTCTGCTCAAGCTTCTTACCTGTGAGAACAGCCTTGGAAGCGTTGATGATTACAACGAATTCGCCACAGTCAACGTGAGGTGTGTACTCAGGACGGTGCTTGCCGCGAAGTATAGTAGCCGCTGCAGCTGCAGTCTTACCGAGGGGCTTACCAGCCGCATCGATAATGTACCACTTGCGCTCAACGGTTTCTTTCTTTGCCATATAAGTAGACATAAGATTATCCTCCGATTTAGCTTTAATGTGTTATTTTCAGCAAGTGAGATTATAGCAGACTATATCGGCCTTGTCAATACTTTTTTTGAAAAAATTTTTCAGAAATTAATTTAGTATATCAAATGCTCTTAAATGCTCGTTTTTTCTCTCGTTTCCTCGCTTTTTCTAATTTGCGAAGAACGAAATTATTTTCCTAATCTGGCCTCTTCTCTCTCTTTTTCTCGTTTTTTCTCATCATCGATGGAGCGCTGACGGGCCTCTCTGTCGCAGATAAGCTCAAAGTCGCGGCTGCGAAGAACCTCCGCAAGCTGACGCTCGCTTGTTATGGGCTCCTTTGTGAGGATACCTGCATCGGGATACATATTATCATCGTGATGGTCGCCGCCTGAGGTGAGGATATAACCGGGATAATCCTTTGCAAACTCTCTTGCTATTCTGTTGTGATTCTTCTGGAAGGGATGGCCATTCCATACCTCGATGCCGTCAAGAACGAATTCCTCGGTTACCGCGCAGTTTGTTCTGAAGGGGTGGGCCTGGATGAACACGCCGCCGTTATTGCGTACAAGGGCTGCGGTCCAGTATTTGCTCTGAGTATAAATATCGGGGCAGCGGTGGTAGAACTCCTCCTCAAGGCCGTAGATAAGATAGTCGGTGCTGAGTGTGCCTGCAAAGTTCACCTCTGCGCCCATGAGGACGTTAAGTCTGCCCTTTGCCGCCTTCTTCACCTCGCGATAGCCCTGAACGAAATGCTCCATCTGCTCCGCAAGAGATTTATCCTGCATATTCACGAATGTGCCTGCAGCAAGATGCTCTGTTATAACGATTGAGGTATAGCCTGCCGCAAGGTACATCTCAACGATACCCTCCGCATCGTGACCTGCGCAGCGGCTGACGTGCTTAGTATGGCAATGAAGCTCGGTTTTATATTTGTAGGACATAATTTCCCTCCATATTATATATACTGCTTTGATTATACCTCTCGGCACAGTTTTTGTCAATGATTTGTGGGGAGGGTTTGGCATTGAAACGAAATTGGTGTTTCGTAGGGGACGATGCCCTTCATCGTCCCCTACGGATAACAAATCTCGTATCCCCGACAAACCCGAATTTATTCCTCTCTTTCTCTATTGAAAAAAAGATATACTTAATGTATAATATAATAAAAATGTAGAAAGAAGGTACGGGTATGAAAAGAGCTATTTCTTTTATCCTTTCTCTCATTATGGCGGCCTCCTGCCTCGTTATCCCCACAATAGCGGCAGAGACCCCCTCATATTCCATAGGCTCCCGCATTGAGCTTGCGAAGTTCGGTGATTACGCAACTCACGGAAACCATCAGACAAGAACGGTCCACACCTCCCACGGTGACTATGCGGCTTATATCACAGGCTCCTACACCGATGGCAAGGGCAACACCGTTGACAAGTGGTCGCTTATCAAGATCGACACTGCGACAGGCAAGAGCACAGTTGTTTTCGTTGGCGAAAAATATTTTGATTCAAGCCAGGTATCCCTCCTCGTTGACAAGGACGAAAACGTTTGGGCTATAACCTCCACCTCCGATTCCAGAAGAAATCTCACATCCGAGGGTATTGACTCCCGCGCTCACAGGCTCGATGCGAAAACAGGCGAGGTTACCTCCTATCAGAGCATCATCAGCGGCGGCGCTCAGGACGGCTACGGCTACGCTACCTGCTACTACGACGAAAAGTACGACCGTATTATCGTTATGCACGCAGGCGGAGACTACGTGCCCGGTCAGAACAGAGCTTCCTTCAACTGGACGATTTTTGACCTCAAGAAGAATCAGTGGCAGACAAGAGTTCGCTATGCGATGATCGACTCCCGCCACTGCTATATGTTCGGCTATGCAGACGGCAAGGGCGGCCTTATTATGATCGCCCAGAGAGATATCAAGGCAGCCTCCCTCGGCTATCCCGAGGTTGGAAGCAACGAGGGAATCACAAGCGCTGACAAGCAGTATATGTCTCAGCACGGCATCACCCGCTGGGCGGCAGACTACTGCTGGGATCAGCTCGACCTTTACTATTTCCCGAAGATCACAGAAAGCAAATTTACAAAATATTCCGTTTGCGAGGCTGATTACTCCAAGGTTCTCGGAACTCAGGCACAGCGCAACACTCTCGAATACCGCCTGAAGAACTACTATCCCGCAACACAGAACAACAACGGCGGCGACTTCCTTCTCACAAAAACAAAAGAAGGCAGACTTCTTCTCCATATCACCTACAACAAGGCCCTCATTCAGGCGGCAATGGACCGCTCTAAGGGCTCGGAAAGCAAATGGTACCATCAGGTCTGGGACGTTACTGACGGCGCTGACTACTGCGCAAAGCTTTACGAGGGCGTCCTCGTTGACGAGATGGCAGGCGAATCGGGCTTTGGCTTCCGCCTTTACGAGGATACAAAGGGCAACGTTAATATTATAGAGTCCCACAACGGCGCTCTCACCATCTACAGAACTCAGTACGACGGCAAGGGCGGCTACACCTATCATAAGGTCGGCACCTCTCAGACCCTCAAGGGAGCCGAAAACATGTTCAGCATCTCCTCCCACAGAAGCGGCAGCATTACCGATGACAAAATGAACGTTATCTACGCCGCAAGCGGAAAGTATATGTTCTATCAGGCAACCCTCTCCCCCGTGGAATACGATACCGTCGAGTGTCAGCACGTATGGGCGCTCTCCGAATCGGAGGGTCTGGCTGCAACCTGCATGGGCCCCGGATATAATATTTACCGCTGCACCTACTGTAACGTTTCCGAAAGAGAAAACGTTCCTGCCAAGGGACACAGCCTTGTTATCACAAAGGAAGAGGCACCCACCTGCACCGCCGACGGATATAATGAATACGTCTGCACAGAATGCAAGCGCACCACAACGAAGGTTACTGCCGCGACAGGCCATAGTATGGTGCCCCTCTCCGCAAGCCCCGCAACCTGCACCGAGGACGGCTTTGAAAAATGGTTCTGCGAAAACGGCTGCGGATGCACCGAAAAGACAACTATCCCCTCAACGGGACACAGCTACGTTGACGGCTCCTGCACCGTCTGCAGCGAGCCTGATCCCGACTTTGTTGAAGACGTCACGATCATACCGGGCGACCTCGACGGAAACAATGAGATCAACTCATTAGATTCCAACATCCTCAAAAGAATAATTGCAGGAAGAATCACTCCCACAGAAGCACAGATGATTGCCGGAGACGTAGACGGCAGCGGCGAGATCAACGTATACGACTCCTACACGATGTCAAAAATTCTTGCGGGCAAATAAGCCTTGTCAAACCGCACACAAACGTTCCCCGCTTTTTAGCAAAAACGCAGAAAGTTGTTTTTACTATTGACACAAAATAACACAAGGTATATAATGCTAACATATATAAAGGCTGTGACGAAGACGGCTAATGTCCCTCTCATTCCAGAGAGCCTGCGGTTGGTGCGAGCAGGTATGACGGTCAGGCGCTATCCCTTCCGAGCTGAGAGCTGAACTTAAGTAAGCTCCTCCGTTGTCGCCACGTAACGGCGAAGGACTTGACTGAGTCCGAAGAGTGGCACGAAAGTGCAATTTGAGTGGTACCGCGGGTTTTACAGCTCGTCTCAAAATTTTTGAGGCGAGCTTTTTATTTGCCTCGCACACTCTTTTTTCTCCTAAGAAAGGAAAGCAAAATGGAAAAAACAATGATAAATGCTATCTCAGAGGTAGCCCAGAGAATCAGAGCTCTCAGAGAGAGCTGCGAGGTCTCGGTTGAGGAAATGGCAAAATGCACGGGCGTTACCGTGGAGGCCTACAATCAGCTTGAGGCAGGCGAAACAGACTTTACCTTTACTTTTATATATAAATGCGCAAGCCGTCTCGGCGCTGACCCCACAGACCTTCTCAAGGGTCAGAGTCCTACTCTTTCCGAGTACACCGTAAACAGACAGGGCGAGGGTCTTCCCATTGCAAGAAGAAAAGGCTTTGACTACAAAAACCTTGCATATATGTTCAAGGACAAGATCGCAGAGCCCTTCTGCGTTACTGCCCGCTACTCAGAGGAGGAGCAGAATTCCCCCATCAAGACAGCGCGTCACAACGGACAGGAATTTAACCTTGTTCTCTCAGGCTCTCTTAAAGTAGTTGTTGACGGAAAGTGCGAGGTCCTCGGTGTTGGCGATTCTATCTACTACAATTCCGCTCTCCCCCACGGCATGATCGCAACAGGCGGCAGCGATTGCACATTCCTCGCTATCGTTATGAACCGCGGAGATGCGACCTACGATATGGTTGAGGACGAGAATGCAAAGAAGATCGAGGAAAAGCTCACACCCCTCCACGCTCTTCCCGAAAGCCCTGTTGCCCTTAACTTTATTGAGTGCGATGAGGATGAAAAGGGACTTCTCAAGGACATCCGCTTCAAGAATCTTGACAGCTTCAACTTTGCGTATGACACAGTTGATGCGATTGCGAAAAAATGCCCCGATAAGGTGGCAATGGTCCACCTTGACCGCGATCACAACGAGCGCCGCTTCACCTTCGGTGAGATAAGCGAGCTTTCAAACCGCGCGGCAAACTATTTCCTCTCTGTGGGAATCAAGGAGGGCGACCGCGTAATGCTTGTCCTCAAGCGCCATTGGCAGTTCTGGGCAGCTATCCTCGGCCTCCACAAGATCGGCGCAGTTGCTATCCCCGCAACAAATCAGCTCGTTGAGCACGATTTCGAATACCGCTACAATGCGGCAGGAGTTTCTGCTATCGTCTGCACAGGGGACGGCGATACCCACGTCCACGCAAAGAACGCCTCCGCGCTGGCAAAAGCGCCCGTTAAGCTCATTATGGCAAACGGAAAGGCAGAGGGCTGGCTCAGCTTTGACGAGGGAATCGCGAATGCAAATGCAAGCCTCGAGCGCGTTACAACAGCCTGCGGCCAGAAGCCTATGATCATGTTCTTCACATCAGGAACAACAGGATATCCGAAAATTGCCGCACACAGCTTCACCTATGCTATCGGTCACTACATCACAGCAAGATACTGGCACAACGTTGACCCCGAGGGAATCCACTTCACCATCTCCGATACCGGCTGGGGTAAGGCTCTCTGGGGCAAGCTCTACGGACAGTGGCTCTGCGAGGGATGCATATTCGCATACGATTTTGATAAGTTCGATGCAAACGATATCCTTCCCCTCTTTAAGAAATACAATATCACAACCTTCTGCGCACCTCCCACAATGCTCCGCTTCTTCGTTAAGGAGGACCTCTCAAGGTTCGATCTTTCAAGCCTCAAGTATATCACAACAGCAGGCGAGGCACTGAACCCCGAGGTATTCTACCAGTTCAAGGCGGCAACGGGACTTACTATCATGGAAGGCTTCGGTCAGACAGAAACCACACTTTCCATCGGTAACCTCGTTGGAACAACACCCCGCCCCGGCTCTATGGGCAGACCCTCTCCCATGTATCAGCTTGAGATCCTTCGCCCCGACGGCACAAAGTGCCCCACAGGTGAAACAGGCGAGATCTGCATCAGAACTGCAGAATCCACACCTCCCGGACTCTTCCTTGAGTACTATCGCAATGAGGAAAGCACCAAGGACGCTTGGTTTGACGGCTACTACCATACAGGCGACACCGCCTGGATGGATGAGGAAGGCTATATCTGGTACGTAGGACGTACCGATGACGTTATCAAGTCCTCGGGCTATCGCATCGGACCCTTCGAAATAGAAAGCGTTATCATGGAGCTTCCCTACGTCCTTGAGTGTGCCGTAACTCCCGTACCCGATCCTATCCGCGGTCAGATCGTTAAGGCAACCATCGTTCTCACAAAGGGCAGCGTTGGAACAGACGAGATGAAAAAGGAGATCCAGACCTACGTTAAGGAGCATACCGCGCCTTATAAGTACCCCCGCGTAGTTGAATTCGTTGACGAGCTTCCCAAGACTATCAGCGGAAAGATCCGCCGCGTGGCTATCCGCCAGAACGACGCGAAGTGAGGGGAGACGGGATGCAAAAACTTTTTTGAAAAAAAGTTTCTATCTTCCTAAAACATAGTCGATTAGCTTCACCTCGATACACTCGGCTCGCTACTCTCCTTGTTTTAGTTACGTCCTCG
>JAZUAR010000113.1:0-14965 GCA_045638055.1 Candidatus Avispirillum sp. | reverse complement strand
TCTTAGGGACAAAACCCCGCTCCCTCCGCCGAAACGGCGGCTGTCATTTAAAGGTATCCCGTCGGGAATGGAACATTCCCGAAAGCCGAGAAATGGCAAATTATCTGCCGTTCATTCTGAGAGGCATTACGAAGAGCTTATACTTAACGGGGTTCTTTTCCGCGGATTCTTCGCTCTCGCCGTTTTCAATGCAGATTCCCATGAGGGGTCCGTTCATATTAAACTTAACTGTGCTGCAGCCGTCAGAAGCCTTGAGAGCGTCAAGAAGGAAGCGGCACTTGAAGGCGATAATAAGATTATCACCTGTCATGGCGATGGGAAGCTCCTCGTATACGGAGCCGCCTGTGGAAGCAGAGGAGATCTTCAGCACGTTCTCATCAAACTCAAGCTTGATGTATGTCTTGGCAGAACTTCCGCCAAGCTTATCCTCAGTTACGATGGATGCGCGCTCTACTGCGGAGAGCATCATATCTGTGTTGATGTATGCTGTCTTTTCAAACTCATCGGGAATGATTCTCTTATAATTGAGATACTCGCCGTCGATAAGTCTTGAGAAATATGTATATTCACCGATCTTGAAGATACAGTGCTTTCTTGCAAGAGAAATTGTGATATCGTCCTCTGTATCGTGGATCATCTTCATAAGCTCGAAGAGGATCTTTCCGGGAACGATGAAGGATGCCTCGGGAGCATCGTCGCCGATCTCATACTCTGCATAGCCGAGTCTGTTACCATCGCAGCCTACACACTTGAGCTTGCCGCCCTCGATGGAGAAATATACGCCGTTGAAAATGGGCTTCTGAGAGTTCTGGTCGATTGCAAATGCTGTCTTTGAAACAAGGCTTCTGAAAATATACTGAGGAATAGTATAATTCTTATCGCCGGAAAGGAGAGGAAGGCTGGGATAGCTTTCTCCGGGGAGAGAGCCGATCTCGAAGAAGCCGCCGCCGCCTGTGATCTTTGCGCGGTTCTTATCATCAATATCAATTGTAATATCTCCGGAAGGCATGCTTCTTACGATCTGGAGAATGTTCTGGCTGTTAATAATGAAGCTGCCCTCTGTCATGAATACTGTCTCAACGCTTGTGCGCATACCCTTTTCCATATCGTATGCAGTTAAGCGGCATGTACCCTCGCTGTCGCCGGGGCACTCGAAGAGAATACCCTCTACTGAAGCAATAGTCTTCTTTCCGGGAGCGATAGCCGCAGCAGGACCGAGGCAAGCGAGCAATTTATCTCTGTCAAAAATAACTTTCATATGAATCCGATTCCTTTACTGTATTTTTTACAGTCATTCAGGTGACCGTGTCTTTTAAAATAGAATAAATAATAATATAAATAAAAAATAGTAATAGGTATAGAGGCTGTTGAAACTGTTGAAAACGCTCTGTGCCCTGATACTAAAGGAAAATCCTTGAAAAGTTTTCCTTTTTTCTCTTTGACTTGGGTTTGACTATGGTTGAAAAGCCATTTTCAAAATCACCGATATGGGATTCAAAGCACGAAAAACATCAATTCCAAAAAGTACGGCTTTTTTTCAACAAGGGTTTTAGATGTTGATATCTCTTTTTCGTACCTTTGGTATAGGTTTTCAACAGGTTGTTGAAAACTGTGTTGATAACAAAATTCCTATATTTTACAGGGAATTATGACCATTTTCAAACATTTCCAAACACGGTTTTCATCATCGAAAAAACCTTGTTGAAAACCGTTACGGGGCTGTTGAAATCAGCTCTTTATCTCTGCAATGATCTCGAAAATGTCGTTATTGAGCTTATCGTCAGTGCTCATTTCAGTTTCTACCGTTTTGATATTGGAATGGACTGTGGCGTGATCGCGGTCCATCATTTTACCGATATCTCCGAGGGAAAGATCAAGAACCTTCTTGATAACGTACATAGATACGTTTCTTGCAGTTTTGATCACCTTTGTTCTGCTCTTACCGAGAATAGCCTCAACGGATACCTCGTATTTTCTTGCAGTTACCTCGAGAATGTTGTTTACGGTTTCCGCAACGGGCTTGTTTTCTCTGAAATAGTCGGGGATGGATGTCTTGACCATATCAAGAGTTACTGCCTTGCCGGAAATGAGAGAAACTGCGCCGATCTTTTTCAGAGCGCCCTCGATCTCACGGATATTGGAGTTGAGTCTTTCCGCAAGGAAGATAATAACCTCGTTGGGAATATTGATATTTCCCTTTTCAGCCTTCTTTCTGAGGATCGCAAGACGAAGCTCATATTCGGGGGGCTGAACGTCTACTATGATACCTTGAGAAAATCTTGTTCTGATTCGCTCCTCAAGAGTGAACATTTCCTTGGGAGGGCGGTCAGATGTGAGAACGATCTGCTTTTTCGCATCATAGAGAGTATTGAAGGTGTGGAAGAACTCCTCCTGAGTTGTCTTCTTACCTGCAATGAACTGAACGTCATCGATAAGAAGCATATCTGCCTTTCTGTACTTCTCGCGGAACTTTTTCATATTGTTCTTTGAGATGCACTCAAGCATTTCGTTCAGGAATTCCTCGCTCTTTACACAGATGATGATCTTTTTGGGATCTCTCTTATGTACCTCGTTTGCGATAGCGTACATAAGGTGAGTCTTACCGAGACCGCTGGGACCGTAGATGAAGAGGGGGTTATAATCGATCTCTCCGCTGGGGTCGTTTGCCACTGCAATGGAGCAGGCGTGGGCGTGCTGGTTTGAGGAGCCTACAACGAAGTTCTCGAAGGTGTATTCGGGATTAAGACCTGTAGACTGAAGGTCTGTATCGTATTCCTCATCCTTTTCGGTGCCGTATCTGCCCTTTGAGAGGTTTACCTTGGGGTTGGGCATGGAATCGGAAAATTCCTTGATGCCGTCGCAGATGATCTCAACCTTGGGCTTATAATCCAGCGCATCGAAAACGCTTTCTTCTACGAGGGAAAAATATCTTTCAACGATGACTTTTCTTTTTAAATTATCGGGAGTTGCCAGTACTACCTTATCGTCACTTATGGAAATGAGGTGGAAGTCCTTGAACCAGAGGTCGAATGCCGTTTCAGACATTGTGGACTTTTCTCTCATCATCGCATAAATGGACTCGAAAAACATAACAAGCTCTTTGGGTGTTGATCCGTCCATATATTTGACTGTCCTTTCAAAGCTTTGTATCGATAATTTTATTCTCCCGAGGGTCATTTTATGACGATTTTGGGTGAATAAAAGTTCTTTCAATATTATATTATATACCACTCAAAATTATATCACAAACTCCCTTTTTTTACAAGGGTTAAATAAACATTTTTCAGTTACAAAAAGTGATAATTTTTGCCCTTTAAAGGCGGTTAAAATGGGCAAAAAAGCATATGGTGACAAAAGGGATCAAAACAGGATAAAAGGACCCTGAAACCTTTATTTCCAAAATAAAAAAATACGGTTATGGGACTCCCCATAACCGTATTTTTTATTCAACTATAAGCTCTTCCATAGTTCTTTTGGGAACGTAGTGAGTGCCGTTTTCGCGATAGTATTTTATGTCGCCCGTGTTGTCTGTAATTTCAACCTTTTCGTTGCCCTTGCCCATAGCAAGAACCAGGGTGATCTCGAAGTTTTCGGGGATAGAAAGTGCGTCTGTGATTATATCCTTATCAAAGGAGCCGATCATGCAGCCGTTGTATCCCATCTCGCATGCTCTGAGAAGGATTGTATGTGAAACAATACCTGTATCCTTCATGAAGGGAGCTGTATTCTGAGATACGTTTTTATCGTGCATAACGATTATGTATGCTACGGGCTCGCATCCCTTGGGAGGGATCTCCATATCCTTTAAATATCCTGCCCATTTTGTGCCTCCAAATACCTTTTTGCACTCCTCTTCCTTATAAACGGGACGGAACTTGAGTGGCTGGATGTTTGCTGATGAGGGACAAAGGCGGGTGCATTCGATCATATCGAGAAGCTCTTCCTTTGTGATTTTAACTGAAGGGTCAAAGCTTCTGAGGCTTCTGTTATTAAAAAGTAATTCACGTAACATTGTTATAATAATCCTCACAATACGAATAATTTAACAGGTCTAACAGCAGTTCCTGCCTCGTATTCACCGATCTGACCCAGAGCAATAAATACGTTATTGTGTTTAATTCTTACAAACTGACCAACATCGTAACAAGTTCCAAGCTTTTTCTGATAGAGCTCAGTACCTCCGCGGATAAGCTTTGCATAGAAATCGTTTACGTCAATTGCGGGGCAATCAACGAAAAGCTCCTCTGTAGGCATGACCAGCTTTGCTCTTTCCTCTATGGTCAGCTTTTCAAGGTCCTCTATTGTATAGGAGTTTTCAATTGTGAAGCTGCCGGACTTTGTTCTCTCAAGAGCGCTCATTGCAGCACCGCAGCCAAGCTTTTCTCCGATATCGTGGCAAAGAGTTCTGATATAGGTGCCCTTTGAGCAGGAAACTCTCATTCTGTATACGTTTTCGGAGATCTTTTCGCTTTCAATTGAGTTGATCTTTACGTTTCTTGATTTTCTTTCGATGGTAATGCCTTCTCTTGCAAGGTCCACAAGCTTGACTCCGCCTACCTTAATTGCGCTGTACATGGGAGGAATCTGCTCAATTTCGCCGATAAATGAGGAAATTGCCTCAAAAACCTTGTCCTCTGAGGGTATTTCATCGCATTTTTCAAGAATCTCGCCTGTAATATCGTCTGTATCTGTGCGTACGCCAAGAGTCATTTCTGCAATATATTCCTTGTCCTCGGCAACAAGGAAATCAGATGCCTTAACAGCTCTGCCTACAAGAATAGGCAAAACTCCTGTTGCCATAGGGTCAAGAGTGCCTGTATGACCGATTCTGGGTGTATCGAAGAATTTTCTGAGAATCTGAACGATTCTGTGGCTTGTTACACCCTCGTGCTTATTTATAACGATAACACCGGTGGCAATATCGATTTTATCTTTTCTGCCCATTGTTTTTTCCTTTCATCAGAGGGCTTTTTCAAATTCTGCAAGAACAAGCTCTATAGCATTTTCTGCGTTATCTGCAAAAACTGCGCCTCCTGCAGCCTTCGCGTGGCCGCCGCCTCCGAATTTTGCACAAATTTGCGCTACGTCTATATTGCAATTTGAACGAGCGGAAATTCTGAACTTTCTTTTGCCGCTTTCCTCATCGGGAGTTCCCTCCTTAAGCACGAATGCTGCCATTACCCCTTCAATAGATCTGGGAATGTCCACAGATGCGCCGAAATCAAGCTCTGAAAGACCTTCCTTTTCAAATATCTCTTTTTCAAGACAAAGATATGCAATTTTCTTGTCCTCAGTGAGCTTGAGTGCATCAATGCATATCTTTTTAGCTTTGAGATCGCTGAGGCTTGAGGAATCGTGAATAAGACGGGCAATTTCTGCCGTATTCATTCCGTTTTCATCGGAATTTATTATCTCAATAAGCTTTGCGGCTGTGAGATGAGTGTTTTTTGTAGTATTGGAGTATTTGAATGAGCCTGAATCTGCGGAAATTGCCGCATATACAAGTCTTGCAACGTCGGGAATCTCTTCTATCGCATTCTGCGATTTTAATATCTCATAAATATTGAAAATAAGCTCACCTGCGGCACATGCTGTGCCGTCACGGTAAGAATCGCAGTATTCCGTGCAGTTTGCGTGATGGTCGATAGCAAAATCAACCTTGTCGCAAAGATGCTCAAGATCGCCGAACTGTGAGGGGGACGCGGTATCGACGGTTATTATAATGTCATAATCCTCGGGAATTTCCGTTTTAAGCTCGTTTTTGCCCATTTCAAGGAATTTAAGGTAATTGGGTATCTCGTGGGCGCAAACGCAGACTCCGTTGCCTCCAAGTGCATTATAAATCATTTTAAGCGCAAAAGCTGAACCCACAGCATCCCCGTCGGGGTTTCTGTGGGCGATGATTATAGCTTTTTTATCTTCTTTTGCAGCCTCTGTCAGCTCTTTTGCGCAATCCTCTGCAGTTAATGCATTAAAGAGCGCATTATTCATCGATTTCTTCCTCTTCTTCGTCTGTGAACTCAAGCTTGTTGATCATAGCAGCGATCTCAACACCGCGCTTCATGGATTCATCGGGTACGAATGTAAGCTCGGGTGTTACTCTGAGATTGAGGGACTTTGCAAGCTGTCCTCTCATAAATCCCTGTGCGCTGCGAAGACCTCTTGCGATTTCCTTTGCTGCCTCGGGATCGTCGTCTATACCGAGTACTGAATAATAAATCTTTGCATATTTAAAGTCAGGTGTAACGTCTGCACCTGTAACGCTTATAAATGATCCGGAAACGCGGGGATCCTTAACGTTTCTGAGGATGGTTACCATTTCGAGAGCAACTGCATCGTTAACTCTGTCTCTTCTGTATTTAGCCATGTTATTCTCCATTATTTATGAATGTTTCACGTGAAACAATTATAAGTAAATATTCCACGTGAAACATTATTGTTTTAGTTTCTTAAAAATTGTTTCACGTGAAACAATTAGTTTTCGTCGGGTCTTATTGAAAGATAAATTACGAGAACTGAAATATCCGCAGGATTTACTCCTGAGATACGGGCCGCCTGTCCGAGAGATGCAGGTCTGATCTCCTGAAGCTTCTGCGCCGCTTCAAGACGGAGTCCCTTGATCTTAGTATAATCAATATCCTCGGGAAGCATTCGGGATTCGATCTTCTTCTGCTTTTCAGCCTCGGAAAGCTGTCTTTTGATGTATCCCTCGTATTTTATCTCAGTTTCTACTGTTTCTATAACGTCGTCAGTAAGCTCAGGTCTGAACTGATCGATGGGAGCGAGGTCCTTATAGGTTATGCCGGGTCTTCTGAGAAGATCTGCAAGCTTTACGCCCGAGGATATCTCAGCCTGACCGAGGGAGCGAAGAACGTCGTTTGCGGATGTGGGAGAAACGTTAACTGAGCAAAGTCTCTGTGTTTCTTCATTCTCAAGTCGCATTTTCTCGCAGAAAGCCGCATAGCGCTCATCGTCAATAAGTCCTGCTTGTCTTGCAAACTCTGTAAGTCTTCTGTCTGCATTGTCCTGACGAAGAAGAAGTCTGTATTCGCTTCTGCTTGTCATAATACGGTAAGGCTCCTTAGTGCCCTTAGTCACAAGGTCATCAATGAGGGTACCGATATAAGAGGTGTATCTGGGGAGGATCATTGGGGGAAGTCCGCGAAGCTTGCAGGAGGCGTTGATACCTGCCACAAGACCCTGGGCTGCAGCTTCCTCATAGCCTGAGGAGCCGTTAAACTGTCCTGCGCCGTAAAGACCCTCGATTTCCTTGAATTCAAGGGTGGGATAAAGCTGTGTGGGGTCAACGCAGTCGTATTCGATAGCATAAGCATATCTCATGATCTCAGCATTCTCAAATCCGCGGAGTGAGCGGAGCATCTTATACTGAACGTCTGCGGGGAGAGATGAGGAAAAGCCCTGAAGGTAGATCTCCTCAGTACCGATTCCCATAGGCTCCGCAAAGAGCTGATGACGCTCCTTTTCTGCAAATCTTACCACCTTATCCTCGATAGAGGGGCAATATCTGGGGCCTGTGCCATGGATCTGTCCCGAATAAAGGGGTGAGCGGTAAAGATTATCGCGGATTATTGTATGTGTTTCGCTGTTGGTATAAGTAATATAGCAAGGAAGCTGTTCGATGCTGTTAAGGGAATTTCTGGGTGTTCTGGAAGAAAATGGGGTTATGATCTCTTCTCCGTCCTGTCTTTCAAGAACTGAAAAGTCAATGGAATCGCGGCGAATGCGGGGAGGTGTACCCGTTTTAAAGCGCATAAGGCGGATTCCGTAGGATTCAAGCTGTCCTGTCAGTCCCTCAGCAGGCAAAAGTCCGTCGGGACCCGATCTGCGGGTAACGTCACCAACGTGGGTAAGGCCGCCAAGGTAGGTACCGGTAGAAAGAATAACAGCATTTGCAGTATATTCGCCGCCGGGGAAGGCTGTGACACCGCAAACTCGCTTTTTTGTGCCTGAGCAGTCTATAAGAAGATCACCGATCTCTGCCTGAATAAGATAAAGATTCTCCTGCTTTTCAAGAAGCTCCTTCATATTCTTTGAGTAGAGACTGCGGTCTGCCTGAACTCTTTTGGAGCGGACAGCAGCGCCCTTGCCAGTATTAAGAGTACGGGACTGGAGAGTTACTTTGTCTGCCTGATAGCCCATTTCGCCGCCAAGAGCGTCAATTTCAAATACAAGATGTCCTTTACCTGTACCACCAATAGAGGGGTTACAGGGCATATTCGCAACTGAATCAAGGCTTATTGTAAAAAGCGCGGTCTTGAGACCTGTTCTTGCCGTTGCAAGTGCTGCTTCAATTCCCGCGTGTCCTGCACCGACTACTATAACATCATAAGTATATTGTGACATAAAATTCCTTTATTTTCTTTACTTACAAAGCTTCTGATAAACTGTCCAGCCACTTGTTTCGCTGTATGCAGCGATAGTGCCGCCGGAGATATTCGAAATGTACTGATAGTTAAAGGGGATAACGGTATTTCCGTCTGAATCGATAACACCGTAGTACCCCTCGGAGTTTTTACAAACCGCAACGCCCTCCAAAAAAGGCTTGGCATCGGTAAGATAAGGGTCGCGAATCCAGTTTCCGAGATAGTTCATATAGCCGTATGAGCCATCCTTTTCAAGGAGAATGATTCCGTCGGAGTAGGAGATCATCTTATATCCTGTGGGAAGGGAGAATCTCTCGCCATTGGGGCGCACGAGCACGTCCTCGTCGGTAACTATCTTGACAGTATCAAACTGTGCCTGATAGTAGCAGTCCCAGGACTGAATACGGAGTCGCATAAGACCGTGGTCAAAATAGTAGCTTCCAAGGGAATCAATGCCCGAAAGAAGGGGTTTTGTGTACTTTTCGTGGGCGGTCCAGCTGAGGTCTGAGAAAAAGTTTTTTCTCGATTCAAACATGATCTCGCCCTTTTCGTCAACAACGCGAATCTCGTTTGTTGTCATATCATAGGTTTTTATTTCATCTATTCCGTCGTGCTCCATATCGTGGTCATAAGACCAGTCAATATCCATAAACACGGTTGCATACTTTTCGGAATAGTTATAAGCGTGGGTATAGGGGAAAAGCTCGGCCTTGGGCTTCTTATCCTCCTCAACATCGGTGATAAGGAGTCCCTCATTGTCGAATTTGAAGAGAGAAAGATCAAGCTTATCCTTGGAGAAGGTCCATCTTACATCATCGATGACAGATGTCTCCCCCTTGAGAGTGGTGAAAAACTTGGTTGTATTGAGATAATATCTGGAAAATTTGGAATCCGTGGAGCCGTAGTGGGTGGGATAATCGAAGTAAAGACCTCTGTTATCCGTTGCATCGTTGTATTCTGCCTTTTTGAAGGTCTTACCGTCCTTTGCAAGGTAGTAATACTCGCGGTCCTCTATCTTCAGCTCTGCAGTTTTATCCCACTTCTTGTTGCCGTTTTCATCCTCCTTGCCGAGGACGGTGGGATATTTCTCCTTAAAGGTCTTTTTCTTATAGAAAAGGGGGCGACCCTCAAGGTCGCGGGTATATGCGGGGATAAATTCAGTGTCCTTATACTTTGTGAGCACAGTACCGTCGGGGCCGATGAGGAAGAGCTCGCCATCGTTATCATAGATAATATAGCCCATATAAAGCTCAAGAGCGGCGCGCTCGCCGGAATAGCGGACAGTTTCAACAGTAGACTCGGTGCCGTCCTCGTAATGAGTGACAACCTCCTTATCGTAAGCCTTCCATGAGGAGGTAAAGGTGTCGGGCCATGCATACTCGGGTGTAAGTTTTGCAAAAACACAGCTTTCGTCAAACACCTTGTCTGTGAGATAATAGCCCTCGCCCTTCATTTCGGCAACTGTTTTGAAGGTAAGCATCTGAGGTGCGTTCGTTACAGGCTTTTTGTCGGGCTTTTTGTTGGGATTAACGTCAGTTTCGTCCTTGTTTTCCTGTGAATCCGGCTTTTCTTCTTTCTCAGGAGCCTCATCAGAGGGTTTTTCTTCCTTTTCGCCGTACAAAAGCTCGGAGAAAAGGTTGATATTATTTTTCCAGTCATCGGGGCGCTCGATAAAGGAGACGTCGATAAGTCCGATATAATAAAGCGAAAAGAGCGCAGTAATAACACCCGCCGCAATTATCGCAGGTAAGCGCTTTATAATATTCAGCTTTATAAATTCGGAAAATTTCATTTTGTCACCTGTTATTTATGATACTTCGTGCCTCTGTTGATCTCTCCTGCGCGGTAAACTGCCTCGAAAAGCATAACTCGGGCAAGCTGATGGGGGAATGTGAGCTTTGACATGGACATTCTGTGGTTTGCCGCAGATTTTACCCTGTCGGAAAGGCCGTGGGAGGAGCCGATGATAAAGCATATATCGGAATATCCCTCCGTCGCCTTGGAATCGAGAAGAGTAGCAAGCTCTTCTGAAGAGAGCTGCTTTCCCTCGATGCAAAGGGCTACTGTGTATGCCCTCGGGGGAATCTGGGCAAGGATTCTGTCTGCCTCGTCCTCAAGGACCTTTGCAATATCTCCGTCTGTGGGATTTTTTGCAATTTTTGTTTCCTTAAGCTCGCAGTCCTCTACCTTGCAGGTAAGAGAAAGTCGCTTTTTGTATTCGTCGCAGGCCTCGCGCCAATGTCTTTCCGCAAGGCTGCCGACGGTGATGAATTTTAACTTTAACATACTTTTATGCGACTTTTTTGTAAAAAAGTCGCCCAAAAAACTTTAAATAGGGAAAATAGCTTATAAAAAACTCCTTTTTTAAGTTTTTTGAAGGTGCGGAAACTTTTTTACAAAAAAGTTTCTGCATAGTTTCCGTTCCTCTACAGTGTTCTCGGTCCGTCGCGCCAGGCTACCTTAAGGGTAACCTTATCGCTCATTCCGTAAGCTTCAAGACTATCTTTAATAGTATCTCTTGCGCAATCGGGAGTGTTATTATCAAGGCTTAAGTGGGCAAGCATTATTTTTTCCATTCCGCATTCGCAAAGTCCGAGAATGAGCTGTGCGCACTCTCCGTTTGAAAGATGTCCGCGCTTTGAGCGGATTCTTTCCTTGAGGGCGCGGGGATAGGGGCCGTTTGCAAGCATTTTCGGGTCGTGATTTGCCTCGAGAACTGCCTGACGGCAGCACTTGAGGTTGTCAAAGCACATCTGAGTAGGGTATCCCATGTCAGTTGCAACGCCTGCGCAGTCACCGTCATCGCATTTTGCGATGTAGCCAACGTGGGCGGCGCTGTCGTGAGGCAGGGGGAAGGACGTGACCGTAAGGTCACCAACCTTAACAGTAAAGGAAAGCTCGCGATGTATAACTGCACATTCCGCAGCGCTTCTTTTTCTGCAAAGCTCACGGGCGCTGGGCTCCGTTACGTGGATGGGTATAGCCTTCTTTCTCATCATAACGTCAAGAGCAGAAATATGATCGGAATGCTCGTGGGTGACGAAAATTGCAGAAATATCGTCAAGAGTCATCCCAAGCTTTGCGAGAGACTCGCAAACAGCCTTGCAGTTTCTGCCTGCATCGATGAGAATGGCCGTGTTTTCAGACTTTATAAGGGTGGAATTACCGCTTGAGCCTGAAAAAAGGGTGGAAAGCTCGATCATACGATAGTTTCACCAACGAGATCGTAGTCCATAGCCTCTGTGATGCGAACGTCAACGAATTCGCCCTCGGAAACGGGACGCTCAGATGTGAACCAGATCTTACCGTCGATATCAACTGCATCGCGGTAGCTTCTGCCAACGTAAGCCTCGGATACGGGGTCAAAGCTCTCGCAAAGAACGTGAAGAACCTTGCCAACAAGCTTTTCGTTGTAAGCCTCGGAGTTATCAAGCTGAGCGCGCATGAGAATATCAAGGCGGTCCTGCTTTGTCTGCTCGTCGATCTGATCTTCGAAATCGTATGCCGCAGTTCCCTCCTCGCGGGAGTATGTAAATGCGCCAAATCTCTCGAACTTAACGTCCTTGATGAACTGGCAAAGCTCCTCGAAGTCCTCCTCTGTCTCCCCGGGGAAGCCAACGATGGCTGTGGAGCGAAGAACAACGTCGGGAATCTCGCGGCGAAGACGTGCGATAGCATCCTCGATGCAGGCGCGGTCGCCGTGGCGGTTCATTGCGGTAAGCATATGGTTTGAGATATGCTGAATGGGAAGGTCGAGATACTTCACGATGCGGGGATTATCGCGCATTTCGGCGATGAGCTCGTCTGTGATCTTGTCGGGATAGCAGTAGAGAACACGGATCCAGGGGATGGATGTGTTGTCTGTGATTGCGCGAAGGAGCTTGGGGAGTGCATACTCGCCGTAGATGTCAAGACCGTAAACGGAGGTGTCCTGAGCGATAACAACAAGCTCGCGGATTCCCATTTCGTCGAGACCCTTCGCCTCATCAACGATATCCTCAATGGTTCTTGAGCGGAGATTTCCGCGGATAGAGGGGATAGCGCAGTATGTGCAGCGGTTGTTGCAGCCCTCGGAGATCTTGATGTAGGCAAAAACCTCGCCTGTTGTGATGATTCTGTCGCCGCCGAGCTTGAGGGACTCCTTGTCCTCAAAGGAAGCGTACTTGCTTTCAGACTTCACGAATACAGAGTCGATGGCATCCACAATGTTGTGGATGGAGCCAACGCCGAGAACGGCGTCGATCTCGGGAAGCTCGCTCATGAGCTCCTCGCGGTAACGCTCTGCAAGGCATCCTGTAACAACGATGCCCTTGAGGCTATTGTGCTCCTTGAGCCATGCGATGTCGAGAATGGAGTCGATGGACTCCTTTTTTGCGCTTTCGATGAATGCGCAGGTGTTTATAATGATGCAGTCGGCCTCAGTTTCCTCGGGAGTGAGCTGATAGCCCGCCTCCATAACGTGGTGAAGCATAACCTCGGTGTCGCAAAGATTCTTTGCACATCCGAGAGATACAAAGCCGACCTTGAAATTCTTTCTGTTCATTAGTTGCCTCCTTGGGGGGATTTTTTGCAAAGAACTTTTTTGTAAAAAAGTTCTCTGCACTCTCAAAAAACTTTGAAAAGGAAATTGGTTATTTTTTTGAAGTTTACTCGGTTTTTATCAATAACTCTCCCGAAAGCCCTCCATTATCTCCGAAAGGGAGAATCCGAGGCGGATAAGGGCTGCGATTCGCTTGTCCTTTTCCTTTTTGTCATCGGGAGGGTTGGGATATTTTCTTTCTATAACTGTCATAAGGGCTTCCTTATATTCCTCGGGGGTTACAAAGCTGATTGCTCTTTGAACAGCATCTCTTTCATAGCCTTTGAGGAGAAGCTCCTGCATAATTCTCTTCTTACCCCAGTGCTTACGGGTGCAATATGCCCGTGACAGTCGCTCAGCTTGGGCGTATTCGTCTATAAAACCTCGCTCCTCCATTATAAGAGCGGCTTTTTCAGCATAGCAGCGCTCGATCGAGCCTTTTGTCAGCTTTAATACGAGACCTTTTTTGCTGTGGTCGCCTCCTGAAAGCACCCATTCAGCCTTTTTAACAGCCTGAGCTATGCAGGAAGACTCATAAAGCTCTTCAAAGCATTCGTCCGATATGACCTTGCCCTCCCTTAAGTGGGCATCGTAATATGCGGATATGGGAACAAGAAGGTTTATAGGCTCTGCGGTCTCGCCGTATTCGTTTTCGGGGGTGAAATCGCAGTATATGCCGGAAGGGGTATCGTTTACCTTTGTGACCTTATAGGAAATCATCCGTCACACACCTCCGCTACGGTGCCGCCCGAAATCTCAATAAGGCGGGCGCCCGAATCCATAGAGCGGAATATATCCGGCTCGCAGGAGGTGACTATAAGCTGTCGGTCAGTTAAATTTCTGAGAATAAATGCTCTTCTGTCGCCGTCAAGCTCTGACAACACGTCGTCAAGAAGAAAAACGGGATATTCTCCGCTTATTTTCTTTGACATCTCGCCCTCTGCAAGCTTCATTGAAAGGGCAAGGCTTCTTTGCTGACCCTGGGATGCGTATATTTTAGCATCCTTTCCGTTAAGACGGACTGAAATATCGTCCTTGTGGATGCCGTAAAGGCTCGAGCCCATCATTATCTCGCGGTCGATATTCTTTGTCAGCACCTCGTAAAGCTTTGCTTTTCCCGCTTCCTTTGTTTCCTCGTCCGTGTCTGTGAGAGCGGAGGAGCGATAGGAAAGGGATGGCTTTTCAGCACCCTGAGTCATTTCCGAGAAAAGCTCCTCGATACTTTTCGAAAGCTTTTCCATATATTCAAGCCTGCGGGCAAAGATATCTGCGCCGTAGGTTGCCATCTGCTCGGCATATGTATCCCATATCATGGTATCAAATGCACCCTTGCCTGTTCCCTGCGCCTTTTTTATAAGAGCATTTCTCTGAAGGAGGGCTCTGTTGTAGCGGGAAAGGCTGTCAAGATATGCGGGATAAAGCTGAGAGAGGGCGATATCCATAAAGCTTCGCCTAAGGGCGGGGCCACCGCTGACGAGGGTCAGATGTGCGGGGCAGAAAAGCACAGCCCTAAAGCTTCCCATCATCTCCTTTGAGCCGGAAAGCTTTGCACCGTTGCGATAAAGGACCTTTCTGCCGTCCTTTGGGATATTTGCTGCGAGGGAGACGGGATATCGGTCTCCCTCCTTTATAAATTCAAGTGAGAGAGTCGCCGCATGACCTCCGAAGCGGATCATTTCCTTTTCTGTAGCACCTCGAAAAGAGCGGCCGCGAGCGAAGAAATAGATCCCTTCAAGTATATTCGATTTTCCCTGTGCATTCTTTCCCCAAAGCACGTTAACACCGTCCGTAAAGCTACAGGCCTCGGATTCGATATTACGGAAATTGGAGAAGCTGATACTGTTACACTTCAAGGGTATTTCTCCGTTTTGTTGTTTTTATAATTTGTGATTTAAATTTAGTTCGGTAGTTTATCTCAAATTAAATTTGATATGTAAAAGAGACGGTTTGATTTAAAGCCTTCCTCTTGAGGAAGGTGGCATTTGTATTGGGATTTAAAGCG
>JAZUAR010000112.1:0-1946 GCA_045638055.1 Candidatus Avispirillum sp. | reverse complement strand
AGTTAAGAAAATTTGCGAGCTTTCCGCAAACGATATTCAGGGCTACAGCCAGAAGCTTACGGAGAGAATCAAGAAGCTTCTTTCCGATTTTGACGTAGAGATTTCAGAGCAGAGGATCCTCACCGAGGCTGCCATCTTTGCAGATAAGGCTGCCATCGACGAGGAAATGGTAAGACTTGAAAGCCATTTCAAGACCTTCTATGAGATCGTTGAATCAAAGGAGCCCGCAGGAAGAAAGCTCGACTTCTTGCTTCAGGAAATGAACCGTGAGATCAACACAACAGGCTCTAAGGCAAACAATTCCGAAATTGCCCACCTCGTTGTTGACGTAAAAGCAGAGCTTGAAAAGATCCGCGAGCAGATCCAGAATATCGAGTAATGGTCTGAAAATAAAGAAACAGGAAATTGTAAGTTTGTCTTTTTCAGACCCCCATTTGTGCCTTTCTTTGTAAGCCGTGAACCCCAAAAACTCGAATTGCTCGTTTTAGGGGACCCCGGCTGCGGCAAAGAATTCAAAGAAACGGCACAAATGCAAAGAAAGGATTTTTTATAAATCATGAAGTTTATTAATATTGGATTCAATAACATGATCGCGCGTGACCGCATCGTGGCAATAATCAGCCCCGATTCCGCTCCTGCAAAGAGACTTGTGCAGGATGCAAAGGACACAGGCCGCGCCATCGACTGCTCCAGCGGAAGAAAAACAAGAGCAGTTATCATCACAGACAGCGACCACGTTATTCTGTCATCTATTCAGACAGAGACAATAACAGCCCGCATTGCAGGCGAGGCAGGAAACGAGGATACAGATGAGCAGTAAAGGAACACTTATAGTAATCTCCGGACCCTCCGGCAGCGGTAAGGGTACGGTAGTAAAGTCGCTTATGGAGCTTATGCCTGACCTTGGCTTCTCCGTATCCGCAACAACAAGAGCTCCCCGCGAGGGCGAGGTGGACGGCAGAGAATATTATTTCGTCAGCCGTGAGAGCTTTGAAAAGATGATCGAGGATGGCGACATTCTTGAATATACTACATACTGCGGCAACTACTACGGCACTCCCAAAAAGGAGGCTGAGAGAATCACAGGAGAGGGCAGAGACCTTATCCTTGAGATCGAGGTAGACGGAGCGGGACAGGTTAAAAACAAGTTCCCCGGTGCCGTAACGCTTATGCTTATTCCTCCTTCACTTTCTGTTCTTGAGGAGCGCCTCCGCGGCAGAGGAACAGAGAGCGAGGACGTTATCAGAAAGCGTCTTGACCGCGCTTGCGAGGAAATCAAGCTCGCAGGTGATTACGACTACGTTGTAGTCAACGAAAACGATGGCGTTGAGGCTTGTGCAAGACAGATCAAGAGAATCATCACAGCCGAGAGATGCCGCGCAGACAGAATGACAGAAATCATTGATAATTTCATTAGATAAAAAGGAGAAAAATTATGATCAGCCCTTCTATTACAGATCTTACAAAGAACGAGTTTAACAGATATACACTTGCGATCGCAACAGCAAAGTGCGCAAGAATGATCACAGACGAGTATGTTCGTCAGAGAGAGATCGCAGAGCATAGAATTGCAAACAAGGAAACAGACAAGAGCATTGCTTCTATGATCAAGCGTGAGTACCGCGATGAGAAGGCGGTAAAGGTAGCTGTTCACAAGCTCCACAAGAAGGATTTCGTTATCGTTGGCTATACAGACAAGGATCTCGAAGAGGAAGTTGCAGCTGAGGCTGAAATCGAAGAGTAATTTAAGCTTGCCGTCGGTATTTGCCGGCGGCAGTTTTTGATAAAAAAGAGGATGGGAGGCATATCTATGGAAAGCGAAAACCGCAAGAGAATATATTGCTCGGTACGAATTCTTGATGTGCCTTATCATCTGGACCGGGCCTATGATTACTATATTCCCCCGGAATATACAGACCTTGCAAGAGAGGGCTCCTTTGTAAGCG
>JAZUAR010000111.1:0-12094 GCA_045638055.1 Candidatus Avispirillum sp. | reverse complement strand
CTTGCTCCTCCCGAGCCTCCCTCTTGAGGGAGGTGGATCGCGTAAGCGAGACGGAAGGAGTCATATCAGCACGAGAACGAAACGACATTCACCGCGAGTCGCTATGTCTGCAGCGGGAGGAGCAAGCCCCTCCCCTACGACTGTATTGTATGTTTGTTTTGATGCCGTATTGTTATACTGATCTGGCCCGTATCAACAAAAAAGGTCTGCCGCGTTTACGGCAGACCTTCTATCTTTATTCATCCCAAATTGAATATTCAATCCCAAACAGACCGGAATAAACAGTGACTTTGATAGTTTCGTTAGTATAATCAATGTATTCATCATCAGCAAGTACGGGAGAAAGAAGATTTGCGTCAAATCTCTCCAGAGTTTGCTCTTTACCATCAGGATCTTTAACCTTTACAAGATACTTACCACCTCTGACCGAAGTTGAATAATATACAGTTGATTCGTATGAGTAAAGCTCTGTTCTGCCTATTTCATTAACTGCGTTATAAGAAAACACGCAAAGAAGCACCAAAACAAATGAAACAATTAAATATGCCATCAATTTGCCAAAGGGCTTTTCCTTACTTTTTTTGAAATTAAAAACAGATAAAACAAGAACGTTGATAAATATGAAAACAGGAATCAGCCAAAGAGGAAATTCTCCTCCAAAGATAAATCCGTAGCCTAAAAATACAGCGAAAGTAATAAGAAGCAGTATAGGATAGATCAAAAGCTTTTTGTACATGAATTAAAGATTATAATACTTCTCAAACTCAGCGGGGGTGGGGATAGCTGCAAGCTGTCTGCACTCCGCTCTCTTTGTCTTGATAAAGTTCTTGATAAGCTCCTCGGGGAATACGCCGCCCTCGGTGAGGTATGCGTAGTCCGCCTCGAGGCAATCGAGAGCCTCGTCAAGAGAAACGGGAAGACCCTGGAGCTTTGCCTTCTCCTCGTCGCTGAGGTGGTAGAGGTTAAAGTCGTAGGGACCCCAGCCGTTAGCATGAGGATCGATCTTATTCTTGATACCGTCAAGACCTGCCATAAGGATAGCCGCATAGCAGAAGTAGGGGTTGCAGGTAGCATCGGGGTTACGAAGCTCGAAGCGGCGCTTGTCAGGGCTCTTAGCGTATGCGGGGATACGGATAACGGCACTTCTGTTGCTTGTTGCATAACCGACGGTTACAGGCGCCTCAAAGCCGGGAACAAGACGCTTGAAACTGTTTGTGCTGGGGTTTGAGATAGCGCAGAGAGAGCCGATGTGCTTGAGAAGACCGCCCATGAAGTAGTGTGCAATCTCAGAAAGGTGAGAATAGCCGTTGTCATCGGAGAATACGGGCTGTCCGTCCTTGAAAAGGATCATGTGAACGTGCATACCGCTTCCTGCCTCACCGTAGATGGGCTTAGGCATAAAGGTTGCGCTCTTGCCGTACTTGAGAGCTGTGTTGTGGATGATATACTTGATCATCATAGTAGCATCAGCCATGTGAACGACCTCGCCAAGCTGAGGCTCGATCTCGAACTGACCGCTTGCCGCTACCTCGGGGTGATGATAGTTGATATCAATGCCCGCATCCTTCATAAGCATGCACATCTCGCTGCGGCACTCGTAGGATGTATCAAAGGCCTTTGCGATGTGATAGTTCTTCTGCTTCTGTACTACAACGCCCTTGCCCTCTGTTGCAGAGTTCCAGTAGGACTGCTGAGCATCAACTGTTGCAGAAATATTCTTTCCGTCAACCTGCCAGCCAACGTTGTCGAAGAGATAGAACTCAAACTCGGGAAGGATCTTCATCTCGTCAGCAACACCGGAATCCTTCATATGCTGAACGGCAGCCTTGATGATGTTTCTGGGGTACTGCGCGAGAGGACGGTTTTCGGGGGTATCGATGATCATTGCGTTACCTGTCATAGACAGAGTGGGGATAGAGCAGAAGGGGTCGATAAGAGCTGTGTCGGGATCGGGAATAAATACCATGTCGCTCTTCTCAACAACTGCGTATCCGTAGTTGGAAGCATCGAAGCCGATACCGCTCTTCATAGTATCCTCGGAGAAATTCTCCGCAGGAATAGTAACGTGACGGTACTGACCGTTAATGTCGACCATCTTAAAATCAACCATTTTGATATCGTTGTCCTTGATAAGGGCAAGAATATCCTGAACAGTTTTTGCCATAAAAGTATACCTCTTTCACGAAAAATATATTATACGTTTAGTATATCAATTATTTGCGCTCCTGTCAATAAAATGCACAAAAAGAGGGACGATTATTAAATAATAGTTGATAAAATGACAAAAACATGTTAAAATTAATCATCAATCAGGCGGAGGATATACATGTGAAACTGCTTTTGAATGCCATTGTAAAATTCGTAGCCGGAATACTTCTTGTGGAGCTTCTTGTGTTTTTGCCTGCGGGAAGCTTTGCATATTTTGAAGGCTGGCTTTTGATGGGTCTTTTGTTCGTTCCTATGTTCGCGGCAGGCATTTTTATGCTTTTGAAAGCTCCCGCGCTCCTCGAAAAAAGGCTTGACGTAAAAGAAAAACGCGCATCCCAAAAGGGAGTAGTAGGCTTTTCAGGGCTTATATTTATAGCGGGATTTGTTCTCGCAGGCCTTGATTTTCGCTTCGGCTGGTCTGAGGTGCCTCTTGCAGTTGTAATAATCGCATCCGTCCTCTTTGTAGCCTCATACGGACTTTATGCCGAGGTAATGCGCGAAAACGCATACCTTTCCCGAACGATCAAGGTGGAGAAGGACCAGAAGGTCATCGATACAGGTCTTTACTCAGTCGTCCGCCATCCCATGTATGCCGCAACAGTCATACTTTTTATGATGATTCCCCTTATCCTCGGCTCATTCTTTGCCCTTATCCCCTTTGCAGTATACCCCATCCTCATCGCAGTCAGAATAATAGACGAGGAAAAGCTCCTCACAGAAGAGCTTTCCGGCTACGAGGAATACAAAAAGAAGGTAAAATACAGACTTATTCCCTTTGTTTGGTGAGTAAGCAATTTGATAGTTGTAAAGCAAACGTTGACAAGTCCAAACCGCTGTGATATTCTGTTATCAGAGGAAGAAAGATAGCTGGGATACAAAAAACACAGAAGCATATCTTTTTCAATAGGAGCTAATATATGAACAACATGAATTCTAAGGATGTTCTTGAACAATCACTTGAAAAATTGCCAATGACAGAGGATATGATTCCATTTTACCTGAACGTTATCGCCACCACCGATAACGTATATATAAGAGGTGAGCTGTCATATAAATTAAGTCAATTATATCCCGAAAATCAACAGTTAAAAAAGCTGTTGATTGAATTGATAAATTCACATAAAACGGATGGTTACAAAGGTAGCTTATTATATGCATTGATGTCTATGGACTATAGCGATAATGAGGGTATAGATATGCTGTGCCGCCAATTAGTTGAAGGGAATTATGAATGTATGTATAAGGCCTTTCATATGATTTTCGATATTGCAGATACAATTGATGCAGAAACGAAAGAGCATATAATAAAGTACCTTGACATACATGGCACAACCCTCGGTGAAAGATTGGATTTGATAGAAGAACTGTATAATTATCTTGATGGAAATACATGCGATGATTCTATATCATCAAGCGAAACTACCGAATAACTGAACAAGGGGTGGCAGATCCAAATTCCTCACCGTAAAGACTTTCGATAAAACGTAACAAGCCGTAGCATATTTTTTTAATAGGAGCCAATATATGAAATACATAAATTCTATAATAGAAAAAATAAGCAAGAATCCTGGCTTGTACATAGGGAAAAAGAGTTTAGAGCGCTTATCAACGTTTCTAAGCGGTTACGAATGTGCATTGAATATGGTTTTGCAGGATTTTCCGTATTTCGATTCTAAGTTTCAACAATTTATTGAAAACAAATATGGTTTAACTTATTGCACAAAACATTGGTCAGAGATAATTTCAGCCAATACCACCGAAGAAGAGGCGTTTGATCTTTTCCTTCAATACTGGAATGAAATGAACGAAGAAAGAACAGAGTACGTTTCTGAGACTTGACACGAAATAAAAGAATCGATAACCAAGGGGCGGCAATTTGCCGCCCCCTTTTTGTATTTTTGCTTTTTCTTGACTTCATAACCTCGGTATGATAAAATGAGAAAAGATAAAAAGCACAGGGGACTGTTCTGTGTATTGACAATAAAACGTACAAAAATAAGGATCGAAAAAATGAACAGTGAAGAGAGAAGAAAAGCAATAACTGAGCTTCTGAAAAAGGGAAGTGAACCCATCAGCGCAACAAAGCTTGCCGTTGAGTTTTCAGTAACAAGACAGATAATCGTTGCGGATATCGCCCTTCTTCGTGCATCGGGTTGCCGCATCGTTTCAGGTCATAAGGGATATACAATTGAAAAGCAGTCAGACGAGGCTCTTACTAAAATGATCGCCGTAAAGCATTCCCAGGAAATGGTTGCAGAGGAGCTTTACGCCGTTGTAGATAACGGAGGCAAGATCCTTGATATAATCGTTGAGCATTCTCTCTACGGAAAAATATCCGCAGAGCTTAATATCTCCTCCCGCTACGAGGCGGATAAATTTATGGAGAAGCTGAGCGAAACGGGAGCAAATCCTCTTTCTATGCTGACAGAGGGACTTCATATCCATACCATCGCAGTTAAGGATGAAGAAATGTTCTCAAGAATCAGAGAAAAGCTGCAAAGCCTCGGCGTTCTTATCGAATCTGAATAATAAAATCCCCCGTATAAACGGGGGATTCTTTTTATTTGAAAGACACGGGCTTAGTGTCACCTGTTGCAAAGGTATTTGGGCCGGGGTCAGACATGGAAAAATACATTTTAGCAGCTTTTGTTGTTCCGAAATCGCGGTTGGAGCCGGAATTCTGAACCTTGTTGAAGGCATCGCGGAACATCTGATTGTGGGCCTCCTCGCGGTTTAACAGAAAGTCGATAGTTTCCCGCACCTTTTTGTCTTCCATCTGGCGGTAAAGATATTCGTATACCACCTTTGCGCGCTGCTCCGATGCGATGTTGCTGAGTAGATCCGCGCACAGGTCTCCCGTGACTGTAACGTAGTCCCCGGTCCAGGAATAGCCCGAAGCATTGATAAGTCCGGGATTCAGCCCAAGCTGAACGTGAGTCTGAATTTCCCCCGATGGCACCTTTTCGCAGTCAACGTCGTGGCCGTTCAAGAGATTGATGGTCTGCGCAATCATTTCCAGGTGGCCCAGCTCCTCTGCTGCAATATCGAGAAACAGATCCTTTATTTCAGGGTCCTTGATTCGAAAGCTTTGAGACATATACTGCATGGCCGCCTTAAGCTCACCGTTTCCGCCGCCCAGCTGCTCCTGTAAAAGCGCCGCATACTGAGGATTTGGCTTTTCCACAGAAACAGGATGAAAAAGCATTTTCACGTGTTTAAACATATAAATACCTCCATAATTTTTTCTGTTATTTATTCTGCTCTTATTTTTTCCGTATTATACTGAGGGGAAATAAAACAAGCCCTTATTAAAAGCTTTCTACGTTAATCTTGACTTTTTGTTCTGCCAAATATAAAATATAACTGTACGGGGAGAAAATCGGTTTTTCAAAGTAGTTGAGTAACGCGATTTGTTTGTGCCTTTTATGAAAGTGAAGGGTGGAAGCTGAAAGTCTTACAAAGGTTATTTTGTTTTATCGATCCTGGGTACCTGAGTAGTCTATACGTGCGGTGTAGGCTTTTTCGTGGTGCTCATTTTTCTTTCCTCGTGCAAATATCAATTCGGAGGAATATATGAAAAGAGAAAAATGCTTCAGAAGCCATGAGCTGTTGACTCTCAAGAACATTATCTGTGAAAAAACAGGGGTTATTCCGAAGAACACACTGTTGATCCAGGCATTCACTCGCAGCTCCTATTCTGCTGAGCAGGGTGGCGAGAACAACGAGATCTTTGAATTTATCGGCGATCAGGTTCTGAGCTATTACGTGGTTAAGATCATATCCCGATACTACGGAGCATCAAACGGTGACTGCGAATACACATTCCGTGTTCGCGAAAACCGTTTCAGTGCATTGAAGCAAGAGTTTTTAAGCAACGAAGCCCTTGCAAGGATCATCGACGAATGGGGTGTTGTAAAATATCTGATCGTCGGAAAAAGCGACTACATGAATAACGTTGATCAGCAAGTCAAAGTTAAAGCAGACCTGCTTGAGGCTATCGTGGGAGCTATCGCCGTTTCAATGAGATGGGATAGTGAGGTGCTGGAAAAGGCGATCGAAAGGATACTGTCGATTGAGGATAGAATCAAGCAAATCATAGAAACGGATTTTCGTCCTGTCAGCTTTGATATGGAAAATTCCGTCAGAGTACTTAAGGAGCTGTCAGAGCACGGCGTATGTACGCCTCCGGAATACGAATACGGAACGCCCGAAGAGCTGGGAAATGATGAAAACGGAAATCCTCGTTGGGTGTGTAACTGCAGTACTGTAACTGACAGAACGTACATTATTCGTCAGGTGTGGACATCCTCTAAGAAAGCGGCGAAGAAGGCTGCCGCGTATCTGGTTTTGTGTGATCATTTTGAACTGCAAAACGAGTACGGTGTCAATGGGAACCATATTATTTGGATATTTAAAGACGGCAAGCTTATGCCCGAATATGAAAACCACGAAAGAGTACTCTTCAAGAAATGATCGGCCCGTACGGTTTGACAGAAAAATCAGATAAAATGATCTTTTGAAATATATCAATGGAGGTGAATACAATGTCGTCGTATAACGAGCTTATTAAGAACTTTGAAAAGATCCGCACATATATGCGCGAATTTTATGTATATGGCTTTAAGAGCCGTGAAGAATACAATAAGAAAAGCGCTCGCTCCTATGACGATGAGCGCCGCAGAATGGAAAGCTGGCTCGGTGACCATATGAGCTTTGTCCGCACTCCTGAGGGCAAGAACGTATTCATCTCTATTGATAGCCGTGTTTCCACCCATAATCCGTTTTATAAGGCACTTAAGGCAAAAAGCTTCACCGATGGAGATATAACGCTGCACTTTGTTTTATTCGATATTCTCCATTCTCCTGATGTGGTATTGTCCTTGCCTGAAATACTCGAAAAGATAGACGAGTATCTGAACGCCTTTGAATCTCCGATGGTTTTTGATGAATCCACAGTCAGAAAAAAGCTGAAGGAGTATATCGCTCAGGGTATCGTTGAAAGCCGAAAGGAAGGCAGAAAAATGCTTTATCATCGGGCAGCAGATATCAGCTTGCCTGATATAACCGACGTGCTCAATTTTTACTCGGAGGTTGCTCCTTGCGGTGTTATCGGCTCTTTTCTGCTTGATAAGCAGGAGGAAAAGAACGATAGCTTCAGCTTTAAGCATCACTACATAACAGCTGCGATGGACAGCAACGTTCTGGCAATGCTCTTTAAGGCTATGCGGGAAAAAAGTGTCGTTACTGTAACCAATATGAGCCGCCACGCGGACGAGCCCAGCAAGAACAGAATCATACCCCTGCGCATATTTATCAGCGTACAAAACGGAAGACAGCATTTGCTTGCATACCAACCTGCCTTTAACGTAATCAAATCCTTTCGTATTGACTATTTGTCAGACGTGAAGATCGAAGAGCCCACACCGCGGTTTGATGAGCTGAGGGCAGAGCTTGACGAGATGCAAACAAAAATGTGGGGAGTTACCGCCAAGCGCAACCGCTACGGCGAGGAAAGCACCGAGCATGTTGAATTCACTGTAAAGGTTGCGGATAACGAGGAGCATATCGTCCGCAGGCTTGAGCGAGAAAAGCGCATAGGCTCGGTTGAACAGATCGACGGTAATACATATCGCTTTGTCGCTGACGTTTACGATATAAGCGAGATGATCCCCTGGATTCGCACCTTTATTTGCAGAATAACAGATTTGCATTTTTCCAACAGAGCGCTTGAAAAGCAGTTCAAGAGCGATATTGAAGAAATGTATCGTATGTACGGTATTACGGAGGTGGCAGAATGATATTCAATGAAATTTACTCCGCATACTACAATACGGTTGCGAAAATCATCACTGCCGTTATTGCGGGTAAGGCGGATGATAAAAGCATCAATAAGATCATATCCGATAACGCCTTTGGAGAAAGCGTGCTGACAGTAATGCCATCCCTCAGAAGCGAAAAGTGGCAGCTTGTACGCAGTGATATGACTACTCCTTTGAGCTATAAGCCAACAATGCCGTTGACAATTACCCAGAAGCAGTGGCTGAAGGCAATCTCCCTCGATCCGCGTATAAGGCTGTTCGGCGTTGAATTTCAAGGACTGGATGACGTAGAGCCTATGTTTACGTCGGATGATTACTATATCTATGATAAGTATAGCGACGGGGATCCCTTTGAGGATGAGAAATACATAGAGCATTTCAGAACTATATTGTCCGCAATGAAAAACGGGCAGAATCTTAAAATCGAAATGCTTAGTCGTAAAGGCAATACAGTTTATTCCAGATGCATCCCTGAAAGGCTTGAGTATTCGGAAAAGGATGATAAGTTCAGGCTTGTTACCTCAGGATGCCGTTTCATAAAAATACTCAACGTAAGCCGAATAACCAAATGTAAAATTTATAGCGGTGAAACGGTTTTGGAATCATCCGTTTCCGAGCCTGAATATGAGGAAATAACGCTGAAGGTTAAAGACGAGAGAAACGCCCTCGAGCGTTGCCTCTTACACTTTGCTCATTTTGAAAAGAGGGCAGAAAGAGAGGATGACCATTATCTCTTGCACATCAGGTTTAACCGTGATGACGAGTCGGAGATGGTGATCCGTGTTCTTTCCTTCGGCCCGATGGTAGAGGTTTTAGGGTCTGAAAGCTTCAAAAAGCTTATAATTGCCAAGCTGAAAAGCCAAAAAAGCTGTGAACTTGTATGAGTTCGCAGCTTTTTTTCCGTGATAAAGGAAAAATATGGAGGTACAATGTAGACACCAAAGGCGCAGACAGCAATGTGCAAGCACATGACTTTTAATCATGGTATAGCTAAATAATGCGCCTTGATAATATCGATGATGTGTTGATATCGCCTTCGTATTGTACTTAGGCAATGCCTTGCACAGACTCGGTGGTTAAAGGCACGTACAGCAACCTTTGAAGGCTAAAGTCAGTATAACTTTGATTGCTAAAAAAACGTGCCTTGCTGTTCTGTTAACAGTTATCAACTACTTATACCGTTGACGATTCAATTGCAGAACAAACAAGAAAGACGCTGACAGCAATATCCAAACTAAGAATGCCGATGCTATGATTCATCATACTCGGAGGTAAAGCTCTGGAATGCGTCTTGAAAATTTATCGCCTCCGAACGGCAATTGACCGGGAGTGAGTTGCGGTAAGAAGTGAAGAAGGATGCAACCGGCAAACAGCTGAATTTATTTGTCAGAAAAATCACATATCCGGCGCATCCAAAAGGTGCATACAGCAGACCAGTTGCCCAAAAAGGCTACTATATTATCTGAAATTTATTACATAAAGCACCTTGTCACAAAACTAAAGACGCTGACAGCAAGCAAAGTAATGCATTTGTTTCAAAGGGAGACAGCCGGTTCATAGCCGGACAGTTTGCAAGGTTCGAATCCTTGTATGCACTAATAGCGTCTTGACATTAAAGACACCTACAGCAACCTATACATGATCTGACATTTTTGAATGATATTATTAAAATGGGTGTCTTGTTAAAAAAGAAAGATACGAACAGCAACACTTGAAAGTCCCACAGAAATGCAGATTTGTATACGCAGATTGGTGTGATGCCGAGAGGCGTTGGAATCGTATCTTGAAAAAGGTGCTTACAGCAAAAAACAAGGCTCTGAATAGGCGCGGGGTCGAAAGATTACCAACCCTTATCAAACCAAAAGCACCTTGATATATGACCCGTAGCTCAGCGGCTGAGTGGGGCAAAAAGCCCCGTGACGGTGGGTTCGACTCCCGCCCGGGTTGCCACGAAAGGCACGAACAGCAAGTTGAATGTGTTACGATCAGTTTTGTGAAATACGAGTAGGGTATAATAAAAATACTCGCTGTCGGGATATATTACCGAATTATCGTGCCTTGATTGTTTTACCTATTTATGTGAAAAGGAGTGAGTTTCATGTTACAATATTTGAAACAGGAATCAAACAAAGCATTCACCGAAAACGGTGCAGCAACCTTGAAAACAACCGAATCGGATTGTCTTGATTTGTTTGCGACCATCGGTGCAATTCGCCGCGAAAGCGACAAGGAAATCACCGCTCGTTTTATGCGTGCATTTGCAGAAGATAAGGATATTGCCATGAAGCTTCTGTTTTTTGCCCGTGATATTCGTGGCGGTCTTGGCGAGCGAAGAGTGTTCCGTGTAAGCCTCCGCTGGCTTGCCAATAACGCCCCTGAAACCGTTCGCAGGAATCTGTCATACGTAGCCGAGTACGGTCGCTTCGATGATCTGCTCGTATTGCTCGATACCCCCGTAGAAAAGGATATGCTCAATCTTATCCGTGAGCAGCTTTGCAAGGACGTAGAGGCAATGGATAACGGCGGAGCGGTTTCATTGCTCGGTAAATGGCTGCCTTCCGTTAATGCATCTAATGCCGAAACCATCAAGGCAGCAAAAAAGATCGCGCATTTCCTTAAAATGGATAACAGGACCTATCGCAAGACGTTAAGTCAGCTTCGTGCATATATCCGTATCATAGAGAATAATCTTCGCGAGAAGGATTATACCTTTGATTACGAAAAACAGCCTTCCAAGGCAATGTTTAAGTATCGCAGCGCCTTTGCGCGTAACGATGCTGAACGCTACAACAGCTTTTTGAACAGGGTGTCCTCAGGCCAGGCAAGGCTGAATGCCTCCACGCTCGCCCCCTACGAGCTTGTGGAGCCGTATCTGACCCCTTACTGGTATGGTGATCATAATTCGTTTATGAAGCAGATAAGCGAGGAGGAGAAAAAGAGCCTCAACGCCACATGGGAAGCGCTTCCTGACTTTGGCAGCGAATCCAATGCGCTCGCCGTCGTTGATACCTCAGGCTCAATGTACTGTGGTTGTAATCCTCTTCCTGCTGCAGTTGCGTTGTCACTTGGAATTTACTTCGCAGAGCACAATACAGGTGCATTCAGAAATCACTTTATTGAGTTCTCAGGTAAACCCCAGCTTATTGAAATCAAGGGCGATACCTTTGCGGACAAGCTGCAGTATATCTGCTCCTTCAATGAGATAGCAGACACCAATCTTGAAGCTGTGTTCGACCTTGTTCTCAGGAGCGCGGTTAAAAATAATCTGGCTCAGTCGGAGCTTCCCGCAAAGCTCATCATTATCTCCGATATGGAGTTTAATGCGTGTGTTAAAAACGCAGGAGCAACAAACTTCAAAAATGCAAAGGCAAGATTTGAAGCCGCAGGCTATGAGCTTCCCGAGGTTGTGTTCTGGAATGTAGCAAGCAGAAACAGACAGCAGCCCGTAACTAAAAATGAGCAAGGCGTTGCTCTCGTATCGGGATGTACCCCCGTCCTTTTCTCGCAGGTTGCGGACGGCAGCCTCGCAGCTATGACTCCCTATGAGTTTATGCTGGATGTGCTGGGCGGCGAACGGTACGAAAAAATAGCCGCATAAGATTCAGGGGTGAGATTCGTTCTCACCCCTTTTTTGAAAGGAGGATAATTATGATAGAGATAAATGGCAAGTTTAATACTGCTATATGCTATACAGATGCATTAGAGCCTACTGCATACTCACAGATTGAGGCAGTATGCAACGAGGAGGCTTTTGCAGCTTCAAGGATCCGCATCATGCCTGACGTTCACGCAGGTAAGGGATGTACTATCGGTACTACGATGACTATTGAAGACAAGGTCGTTCCCAATATGGTCGGCGTAGACATCGGATGTGGAATGTATACCGTTAGTTTAGGTAAGACCGATATTGATCTTGAAAGATTTGATGAGGCGGCTCATACTATTCCTTGTGGCAGAAAAGTTTGGGAAGGAAGAAGTGAGCGCTTTGACCTGACCCGTCTCCGTTGCTACAGAAGCCTCAAGGATACAAGAAGACTCGAGAGAAGCCTAAGTCGGAGGCCAAGCGG
>JAZUAR010000110.1:0-25080 GCA_045638055.1 Candidatus Avispirillum sp. | reverse complement strand
GCAATGATATCCGTTGCTATGCAACGGGTGAAATCGCTTCGCGATGAAATATTCCGCTATGCGGAATGTGAAATATTCTGCTTTGCAGAATGTTTCGGTGGCTTTCCGCTTTGGCGGAAAGCTTTATTTTTTCTTTTCGTCTACAAGTCTTCTTGCTTCCAGATAGATGCGCTTGTTTGCATCTCTGATTGCGAAGCTACCGATCTTTTCTTCCATTGCCTTTCTCTTTTCGGGAGAGGCTGCAAGGTCTGCAACAAGCTCGCAAAGCTTTGCGGGAAGCTCGGGAGTTTCGCGGATAAGCTCCGCCGCGCCCTTTTCCACAAGGACGTTTGCATTCTTGAACTGCTGATCGTCTGTTACGTTAGGGGAAGGAATAAACACAGCGCACTTTCCGGCTAAAGAAAGCTCAGAAACTGTGAGAGCGCCTGCACGGCAGATGATAATATCCGCTGCCGCTACGCGATAGGGCATATCGTAGATATATTCGAGAAGCTCGAGGTTTTCATACTTATCAAGACCGCGGTCCTTGAACTGACCGAAGCAGATCTCCTTCTCAATTGCGCCTGTAGCATGGGTATGGTAAACTCCTGCCTTACCGCCGGAGAATTTCTCCATCAGCTCAAGAACAGCCTCGTTTACCTTTTCAGCGCCAAGGCTTCCGCCAAAGGAAAGGATAACGCACTCGCTGTCTTTGGGGATACCGAGCTTTTCTCTTGCCTCTTCCTTTGTGACAGAGGCAAACTTACCGAGCATAGGACAGCCTACAAGCATAAGCTTTTCAGGGCAATCAAGACCCTTGCCCGCCTTTTCAAAGTTAAGAAAGATTCTGTCAGCAGACTTTGAAAGCATACGGACAGCCATTCCGGGAACGGCATTGGATTCGTGGAGGGCTGTGGGAATACCCATCTGTGTTGCCGCCTTACAAACAGGCCAGGAAACGTAGCCGCCTGTACCGATTACGATATCGGGCTTGAATTCCTTAATGATCTTCTTTGCCTTAAGGGGAGACGTGAGAGCAAGATAAGCCGCCTTGATATTTTTCAGAGAAAGGCTTCTGCGAAGACCCATAACGTCAACGTGATAAAGCTTAAAGCCCTTTGCGGGAACAAGCTTATTCTCAATTCCGCGGGGTGTGCCGACAAAGGCAATTTCGCTGTCGGGCTCGTTTTCCATTATCGTCTGAGCAATTGCAAGAGCGGGATTTACGTGGCCGCCTGTGCCGCCGCCTGTCATCAAAACTCTCATATTTTTCAACCATACCTTTCTTTGCATTTGTGACGTTTCTTCAAATTTGCCACCACCTGTGGCAAAAGTCACAAATGGGGTCTGAAAAAGCAAATCTTTGTCAATGGATTTCTTTATTTTCAGACCTAACCTCATTTCTTTTGATAAGAATGCTTTGAGATAGCAAGAAGGATTCCCATCTCCGCCATCAGAATAATAAGTGACGTGCCTCCGTAGGAGAAGAAGGGGAGGGATACGCCTGTATTGGGAATAAGGTCTGTTACTACCATTACGTTCAGTGTTGCCTGGATGCCTACCTGGAAGGTGATACCGAAGGCAACGAGAGATGAATATGTATCGGGAGCTTTCTTTGCGATGGTGATTCCGCGCCACACAAAGAAGCCGTAAAGCACGATAAGAAGGAGTGCGCCTACAAGGCCAAGTTCCTCGCACCAGATTGTGAATATAAAGTCGTTATGGGCCTCGGAAACGTAGTTGAATTTAAGGTTACTGTCGCCGATACCCATACCGAGAAGGCCGCCGCTGCCGATAGCGTAAAGGCCCTGAGTTGTCTGCCATGCCTCGCCGAGGACGTCTGCATTCTCGTCGCCGTGGGTGAGGATTCTCTTGAGGGCATACTCGTTTGTCATCAGATACACGATTCCCGCCAATACCGCAGGAACGCCGTAGGTGACAACCATTTTCACAATATCGGCACCGCTGATAAAGATGATCGCCATACCGATAAGGGCAAGGATGATAGTTCCGGAAAGATGCTTTTCTAAAAGAACAAGTCCGCAGAAAACTGCAACTATAAGTCCGGGAAAAAGGATTCCCTGCTTAAAGGTCTTTTTCTTATCAAGACCCTTTGAGGTGGTTTCATAGTGCATATCTATATAGAATGACAAGAACAGTATCAGCGCCGCCTTTGCAAACTCTGAGGGCTGGAAGGAGATAAATCCAAGGTTGAGCCATCTCTGTGCAACGCCTCGCGCAGTACCCATAATAAGCACCAGAACGAGAAGCACGATAGAAATAATTGCCGCCGCAGGAGCAAGAGCCTTGATAAGGCGGTAAGGAAGGAGAGTCAGCACAGTCATTGCAACTCCGCCGAGAGCTACCCAGAGCATCTGGTTGCGGATATAATAGTAGCTGTCACCCTTTTCCTTAAGAGCGGAGGGGTAGCTTGCGCTGAATACCATTACGGTACCGAGAGCGATAAGGATGAGGATTATAATAAGCATAGGGCGGTCAACACCGTGGCGCTGACGCTCGATTGCCTCGGAATCCCACTTTCTGTCCTTCTCTTCTCTTCTTCTTTCAAGGTTTCCCTTGACTATCTGAACAATACTTGTATTCTTATTTTCCGCAGGGACCATTGAGCCTCTCTGCTGGGGAACGTCGCGGCGAGGTCTCATAGGGGGACGCCCGCTCCGGGATGCGGTCGGCCTCTGAGGGCGGCCTCCTTGCGGGATATCCCTTACGGGACGGGGTCTTCTCTGCTGACCCTCCCCGCCTCGCGTGGGCGCTGAATGGGTGCGCCCTTGATTATTTCTGTTATAGTTTTCGCTCATTTGCGCACCTTTTTGCAAAAATTAATATCAAAGTCCAAACCAGGCCGCAACGCAAAGGACAACTGTCACGATGCTGAATACGGACACGATCTTGATCTCAGTCCAGCCGCACTTTTCAAAGTGGTGATGGATGGGAGCCATCTTGAAAAGACGCTTTCCGTGGGTAAGCTTGAAATATGTAACCTGGAGCATTACGGATGCAGTTTCGCAGATATAAACGAAGCCGCAAACCACGATGATAAGGGGATTGTTAAGAAGGAATGCCGCGCCCACAGCGAGACCGCCGAGGAAGAGGGATCCTGTATCTCCCATAAATACTCTTGCAGGATAGAAGTTATAAACGAGGAATCCGAGGCAGACACCGATCATGATCGCCGCGATGAAGGAAAGGTTTACAAGAACAGTCTCAGCTGCAAGGAAAGCGCAAACAGCAAAGAAGATACCGACTACCGCTGTGATGCTTGATGCAAGGCCGTCAATACCGTCAGTAAGGTTAACTGCGTTCATAATGCCGACGATAAGAAGAAGTGCAACTGCGTAATATGCAATACCGAGATCGAGGCTGATGCCGAAATAGGGGATCGCAAGAGTAGTTGTAAGTCCGCCAAAAAGGCTCATGCCGAGAAGATAAAGGCCGCCGATAAGAAGCTGCAAAAGGAACTTCTGAGCTGCTGTAAGTCCCTCATTCTGAGCCTTTCTCAGCTTTGCGGAGTCATCGATGATACCGATAAGACCTGATGCAAGACCGAGAGCAACCGTCATAATAAAGGGGGCAGTTTCCTTTGCACCCTTTACGATGCAAAGATATACTGAAAGGGCGGCGCCGATAATGAACGTTGTGATAAGGAAGGCGATTCCTCCCATTGTAGGAGTACCCTCCTTGCTCTTATGCCAACGGGGACCGATCTCAAGAATCTTCTGTCCCATCTTGCGGCTGGCAAGAACGGGAATGAGATAATGGGAAATAACTGCAGTCAGCACAAAAGCGAGAACTGCGATTCCGATAAAAAGAATAAAGTCAAACATATAGGGCCGTCCTTTGTTAGTTTTAGTCATCTGTATAAAACATTTGATATCAATATATATTATATCATCATTTATATTGACGGTCAATACCTATAGACAAAACCGAGAAAAAATAAATGCCGAAAATCGTTTTAGTCATTTGCCGTATTTAAGTCTGACAGCCTCCTTTGCCACCTCTCTTTCGTCAAAATACAGCTTTTTTGACCCTTTTATCTCATAGGTTTCATGGCCCTTCCCCGCAAGGAGCACCGTATCACCCTTATCCGCCATGGAAACTGCCGCAAATATCGCTTCTCTCCTGTCGGGAATGACCACTGCCTTTGATAAAACCATTCCGCTGATAATATCCCGAAGTATCCCGAGAGGCTCCTCGCACCGAGGGTTATCCTCAGTAACTATGACCCCGTCGGCATACATTTCCGCAACTCTTCCCATCAAGGGGCGCTTAGTTTTGTCCCTGTCGCCTCCGCAGCCGAACACGCAGATAATTCTCCCCTTGGAGGTCTTTCTCAAATGATGCAGAACGCTCTCAAGAGCAGCAGGGGTATGGGCATAATCAACTATCAGATCAAAGCCTGCCTCCTCTGCCCGCACTACCCTCTCAAGCCGACCGCGCACAGACTGAACTCTTGCTATTCCCTCTCGGGCTTTTTCGGGCGCTACCCCTGCAAGGAGCGCCGCCCTGTAGGCAAGAAAGGTATTATAAACTGTAAATTCCCCGCCCACAAATGACTCGATTTTCTCTCCGTCAACAACGTAAGAAACGCCGCCTGTATCAACGGCCACCTCACTTAACTGAGATAAGCTGACCTCAAATGACGGAATAACAGAAGCAAAGCGGCTGCCCCATGGGTCATCGGTATTCACCACTCTTTTTTCGCATCTTGCCACAAAGGAGGCCTTGGTTTTGAAATAATCCTCCATGCTTTCGTGAAAATCAAGATGCTCGCGGGAGAGATTTGCGAAGATTCCAACGTCAAAGCACAGAGCATCCACCTTTCTCTGTCGGACGGCGTGGCTCGATACCTCCACAACAACGTCGGTTATCCCTCTGCTTTTAAATTCATTCAGTACGCCGAAAAGATATTCGGGGTCGGGAGTGGTCATTGCCGCAGCCGCCCCCGCGATCTCACTTTCTCCTGTATCTATTTTTTCATCCATGGCAAAGCAGCCGAGAGTACCGATGCAGCCGACTTTCCTTTCATCTGCCCGAAGGCAGGAAAAGAGAAACCGAGCTGTGGAGGTCTTTCCGTTTGTTCCCGTAATTCCGTAAAGGCGCATCCCCTTTGCCGGTCCTTTATAAAAATTATTCCATATGACCCCGAGGGCGTATCGGGTATCCTTTACTACTACTGTTGGAACGTTTTCAATTTTTCGCATAGCAACAACAGCGCGGCATCCCCCTTCAAGAGCTTCCCCAATGTATAATTCGCCGCTGGTTTTCGTTCCTTCAATGCACACAAAAAGTCCACCCTCCGCCACGTTTTTCGAATGGGAAAAGGGGCGGGAGATATCCCAATTGCAGTCAACTGAATAAAGCTCGTATTCAAGACCGAAAAGAAGTTCTGATAAAAGCATAAGCCCTCCGAAAGTGAATTTTTCTTTCAACTTCCGAAGGGCCAAGCCTTTTATGCATCTGTTATATTTGTACTTCTGAGAGTTACCTTGATTACAGTACCCTCGGGCACCTCTGTGCCGGGAGCGATAGACTGGGATGCAACCGTTGCATCCGCGTTATCGTCAACACCGCCGAGGCTTACGTTAAGACCTGCGTTTGTGAGGATTCTGTTTGCCGCCTCTGCGCTCTTTCCGTAAACGTCGGGAACGACAACAAGGTTATCCTCCTTGGTGGCGCCGCCTGTATAAAGAATTACTCTGCCGTTTTCACGGTTGAGCATACTGCCGGGCTCGGGCACCTGACCTGTTACTGTTGAACCGTCACCAACAACGATAGCCTTGAGTCCCTTATTGGTGATGCTGCTCTTTGCAGTTTCAACATCATAGCCTGTATAATCAAGAATGCCTGTTTCGATATTCTCAAGCTCCTCCTCGGTGAACTGAGGCTCATAGCCGAGATAAGGAAGAACGGAGGCAAGAAGGTCGGATACGTAAGGCGCTGCAACTACACTTCCGTATACGCTTCCGCCCATAGGCTCGTCGCAGATGATGATAACTGCAACCTCGGGATCGTCTGCAGGAGCATAGCCGATGGCAGAGCCGACACGAAGATAGGTCTGACCGCTTTCGTCTTTTTTATCGATCTTCTCGGATGTACCGGTCTTACCCGCTACCTTATATCCCTTAACGCGGCAATTTCTCGCACCGCCGTCACCTGATACACCGTCCTCAAGGATCTGAGAAATAGTGGAGCAGACCTCTGTGCTTACTACCTGGCGCTTCACCTCAGTCTCAAAGCTCTTTACCACGTTGCCCTTTTCGTCAACTACCTCTTTAAGGATGTGAGGAGTTACAAGGTATCCGCCGTTTGCAATGGAGGATATGGCGCATATCTGCTGGATAGGTGTGGTCTTATAGGTCTGACCGAAGGAATATACCGCAAGAGATACGTTTGAGAAATCCTTATAGTTATGATAATAGGATGCCGCCTCGCCGGGGAGGTCCACACCTGTAATATCGCCGTAGCCGAAATCGAGGAAGTAGTTATAGAACTTCTCTCTTCCGATTCGAAGACCTACCGTCATAAGCGCGGGGTTGCAGGACTGCTGCAAGCTCTTTGCATAGGGGAGGCTTCCGTGACCGCGGTGATCGTGGCACTTGATGGGGGCGCCGTAGCCGTCTACCTTCATGCTACCGCCGCAGAAGAACACCTCGTCGGGATTTGTTACTCCCTCCTCAAATGCCATTGCGGTGGTGATGATCTTTGAAGTGGAGCCGGGCTCGTAAAGCTCGGTTATCGCCTTATTTTTCCACATGGCATAAAGCAGAGTGAAATACTTATTGCTGTATGCCTGCTCGTAATAATAATCGCTCTGCTCTCTGTATCTTGCTTCAACCCCTGCCTTGAATTCTTCGGATTCCGTATCCTGACCGGGATTTTCTGCCTTATAGCCGTTTTCCGCAAGCTTTTTCGCATCGGCGATTCTTTCCTCGCTCTGTGTATACGCATTGAGCACTGCCTGAGAATCGTCGTCGAGAACGTAGGGGTCATTACTGTCAAAGGTGGGGGCAGTTGCCATACCGAGAACAGCGCCTGTGTTTACGTTCATAACGATTCCCGTTACTCGGTTTGCCGCCTTGTTCTCTCTGAGAGTTGCTTCAAGCTGATTTTCAAGCTCATACTGGATATATGTATCGATGGTGGTAACGACGTCATAGCCGTCCTTTGCCTCTACAAAGCTCTCGTACTTGTAGTCCATCTCGTTGGAGTTTGCATCCTGAGCGCTGATATAGCGTCCGCTTTCACCCTCAAGGAGGTTGTTATAATAAGCCTCGATGCCGTAAACGCCTACGCCGTCGGAGTTTGTGAAGCCGAGAACGTGGCTCGCAAGAGAGCCGTAGGGATAGTAGCGGATAAAGTCTGCTCTGAGATAGATCTGAGAGGTGAGGCCGAATTTATCAATAAATTCGCGGACCTTCTGGGCATCCTCCTCATCAAGCTCCTCTGCTACCTCCTCGTAGCGGCGTCCCTCCTTGCCTGCCTTTTCCAGCACGTCGGAGTATTCAACGCCGTATTTTTCGCCGAGGGTCTCAGCCATAAAGGAAGCAATGAGCTCATCCATCTCTGTCAGAGAATGAGATTTGCCCTTCTTATCCTCCCACACGGGAAGATCTCTTGACTCATCCCATTTATCACCGTTCGCAAGAGCCTCTGCCTTTTTCTCGGCAAGCGCCTTTTCCTCTGCCTTTGCAGTTTCTGCGCCGTCGATAATATCCTGAGGGGAGATAAAGCAAAGATATACAGTTTTGTTTGTAGCAAGAATGTTTCCGCCGCTGTCGTAGATGACTCCTCTTTCGGGATTCACCTCTGTCTCAACGGTGATCTCATTCATTACCGCCTTTTTATAATACTCATGGTTTACGACCTGCAGTATCACAAGTCGAACTGCTATTATTATCGCAAGGACCGCAAAGGCAAGAAGCACGAAGCTTGCCCTTGAGTAGGACTTGCGGGATATTCTTTTTCGTTTTTTTGTCATCTGGACACCATACTTTCTCAAATACAGGCTTATTCCGTTAGATTTTATGCAGACAAAGCCGATGATATGTTTTATTCAATCAAAGAAAGCCGGCTGCTTGCCGGCTTTTCAGTTTTAATCAATATACTCCATAAGCTTGTCCCAGTTGCTCTGAACGGAGGACATCATTGTGGAGAAAATGCCGTAGTCCTCGTCCATAGCCTCTGCAGCCTCGGGAAGCTCTACGCGCTCACCCTCGGTGATGCTGATATACTTGGACTCAACTCTGTTTGACTTTACCATACCGATCTCCTCTGTTGCCACCTGCTCGATGTAGCGGATGTCATTCTTGAGATCGATATCAAGGGCAAGCTGATCTATCTCAGCTGTGAGCTCTTCCTTCTGAGCCTCGAGAGAGGAAATTTCCTTCTTGAATTCGCTGATCTGCGCGAAGCTGAAGATGATCATCATAACAACTGCACAGAAAAGGATGATACCGATAATAAGGCTTGCGGAAACAGGCTTCTTCTTTACTACTACCTCTTCATCGTCGCCAACGAGCACTGCCTTGAACCATGCAAGGGAGAAGAGTGCGGGGCGCTTTGCCTTTGCGTTTCTCTCTGCCATGCGCTGAGCGCTCTTACGAGCCTCACTTCCGTCTGCCGCTCTTGCGCGGATAGCTGCTGCTCTCGCATATGCCTGAGTGTATGCACCGGATGCAAAGGGAGTTGAAGCCTCGTATGCATCTGCTCTTCTTTTGGCAGCTGCAGAATCAATACCCTTTCCGATCTTTTCAAAGCGAACTGTTTCGGCGTTTGCACGGGTAGCGGTGCGAGCCTCGCTTCTTACAAACTGAGCAGTTTCCTCAAAGGGATTTGCAACTGTATTTACTCTCTTCTGAGCGGGAGTTTCGCGGCGGACAGCATTGAAGGTGCCTGTCTGTACACGGGAATCGGCAGCACTAACGCCTCTGCCGTCGAACTTCACGCGAAGTCTGTCGCAGAGGGGATTTTCAGCCTGTGTTGTAACTTTAGTGTTTGCCATTGGTACAGTTGCTCCTTTCGCCGCTTGGCGGCACGATTTATATCTTCTCCGCAACCCTCAGCTTTGCGCTGCGGGCTCTGGGATTCATTTCAAGCTCCTCATCGGAGGGGATTGTGGGTTTTCTTGTTATAAGCTTTATCTGGGGCTTTTTTCCGCACACGCACACGGGGAAATCTGAGGGGCAGGTGCAGGGCTTTTCCAGATTCTTGAAGGTCTGCTTTGTGATTCTGTCCTCAAGAGAATGGAAGGTGATAACAGCAGCTCTTCCGCCGGGGGCAAGCCTTTCAACTGCATTTCTGATTGCAGGCTCGATGATGTTCAGCTCATCGTTTACCTCAATACGGATAGCCTGGAAGGTTCTCTTTGCGGGATGCTGATTTTCTTTTTTGCGGGCGCCTGCGGGAATTGCGTTCGTTATGATATCCGCAAGCTCGAGAGTTGTTTCGATAGGCTTTTCCTGTCTTTTTTTGACAATTGCAGAAGCTATGCGGGAAAAGAACTTTTCCTCTCCCCAATCACGGATGATACGGCAAAGCTCACTTTCGGAGTAAGTGTTCACCACGTCAGCAGCAGTAATGCCGCCGCTTCTGTCCATTCGCATATCAAGGGGTGCATCCTGAGAATAGGAGAAGCCTCGTTCTCTTTCGTCCAGCTGAACGGAGGAAACGCCAAGGTCCCAGAGGACACCGTCTATTTTATCAATACCGAGCTCGTCAAGAACGTCTGCGATCTCGGAATAGTTCGTTTTAACTACCTGTGATTTTTCGCCATACTTTTCGAGGCGCTGTCTGCATCGCTCAATAGCGCGATCGTCACGGTCAAGGCTTATGAGCTTTGAGCCTTCAGGAAGTCTCTGGAGGATCAACTCGGAATGACCGCCACCGCCTGCTGTACAGTCTACAAATATGCCGCCTCTCTCAGGCTCAAGGGCATCTACTGATTCGGAAAGAAGAACAGTTATATGCTTAAATTCGACCATTTATTACTACCGTTTTCCTTTCTTATTATAAAAGGCAGATCAGATATCAAGCTCAAGCATTGTATCGCTGAGCTGAGCGAGAAGATCATCGGAAAGAGAGGTGAGAGGATTGCGATCCTCGGGCCACATCTCAACGCAGTCGCCACAGCCGACAAAGGTGATGCTGTCGGACATCTTTGCGAAGGCGAGAAGAGACTTGTCGATCATAACTCTTCCCTGTCCGTCGGGAACTACCTTCTGAGCGGCACCGCAATATATTCTTTTAAGATCCTTTGTCTTTGATTTGGAGTGGGAAGAAAGAGTTGCGATGAAATTATCCCATTCGGCAACTGAATATGCTGTAAGGCATTTGTCTGTATTAATGGTGATAACGATGGGAGATCCGAGTTCTTCGCGGAACTTCGCAGGAAAAAAGACTCGGTTCTTAGAATCGAGCGTATGAGTATGATTTCCGACCAAACCGTTCTTGCTCACTGCAATCTCCCTCCATTTCTCCCCCACTTTTATGGAACGATTATGCAATCTTCCACCACCGGAGTGGTATTATTATAATACGAGACCCCTTTATTTGCAAGACATTTTAGGAACTTTTACAATATTTTTTTCATTATTTCGCATTATTTTTCTAACATATGTTATTTTTTACCTAATTTCCCGCCCATTTTTTGACATATTTACCATTTTTTATCATTTCCCTGACTGAACATTTGTTTTATGCTGTTGTAAAAAATGAGATTATGCACTTGTCGAATAATGGCACATCCCTGCTCTGTAGCACCTTGCCGAAAAACTTGCGGCAAATGCAAAAACAGAGCGAAACTGAAAAGTTTCACTCTGTTTTAACGTCTAATATCCATATTTATTTGAAAACCGCCCGCTAAATCGGAGTTTGGAGGGGGAGCAAGCAATCACACGTCATCCTGAGCGGAGCAAATATCATAGTATGATATTTGCGAAGTCGAACCCGACCCAAGGGAGGGCGCCGTAAGGCGGGATCTATGATATTTGAAAGGCACTATCGAAGTTTTTAGTAGATCCTGCCCTCACAGAGGGCACCATCCTAAGGGATGGTTCGACTACGAAAAACATCCCACCGGGATATTTTTCTCCGCTCAGGATGACGCGCTCAGACCTTCAACCTCCAATTTATCGCTCCATGCACAAAGGATGTTGATTTTTTTGCCAACTTATAAAACTAACTCTGATTTTCTCTTTCTTTTCTGTATTCCTCTTCCCTTTTTATGATCCATTCCTGCTTTCTTCTTTCTCCAAAATAAAAGAATATAGAAAGCGCCGCAAAGATCGTCATATGTATAAAAGTAAACCAAAACAAATAGGAGCTCTCCTGATACGGACTGATAGACAAGGAAAGCATCTCCTCAAAAATTTCGATGAGGAATCGGGGCATATAATAAATTTTTTCCCAATAATTGCTCATATGGCCTACTATCAAATACAATGCCATCGCAAAAAGCTGATTTCCAACGATGCACAGAACAGGCATATGCTTTCTCTTCCTATAGTGTTTTTTCGCCACACCATCCATTATAAGTCCAAAAACAAACCCCATTATCACAATTCCGGAAATCCATATCAACAGATTGATTTTCCAATTAAGGGGAGGCAATCCCGCAGGATCAAATCCGTAAATCAAGCTTTCATGCTCTTGAAACCACACGGCATAAAATATATCCCAAAAAGCATTGTAATAAAAGGAAACAGCGAAAACACAGCCTACCCACCAGAGAAAATAGGAAATGTATTTCATTTTTTCACTCTTCCTTCCTCAACCGTAATTTCAAGAGAGCTCCCGCAATATCTGCAGGTGCTTTCACAGGAAGAAGACTTATGTCCGCAAATAACGCAGGCAACGGGACGTTCCTTATCTATAACTCTTACGGGGCGCAAATACTCCGTCCACTTAACGTGCACGACCTTATCACCAACCTTATAAACGTTATCCCTGTCTCCAAAAAAGAACTCGCCCTCATCGTATATCTTGACCTCGTAAAGCTTACCCTCCTGGCTTTTGCAAAGGGCAATTACATCAACAGGATCCTTTGAATGGTTATCTATTTTCGCAGGATCGTTGTTTTTTAATTCGATCTTGATTATCTCACCGTACCAGTCACGGTCAATAAGCTTCATCGGAATACCCGCCAGTACGAAAGGTATAACAAACAAAACAGCAAGAGAAGTAGAAAGATTTCCGAAATCTGTAGTTTTCAAGCCGCTGTACGTATAATCAAAGATTATATAAGCGGGAATCATATACAGAAAAAGCTTAACAAATCTTTCATATACTTCCCTTCGTGCGCGCTTTCTTACGGATTTTGGAACTATTATCTTTTTCATTATTCTGTTTCTCCTTTATTTACATTCCTTTTCAAAAACGTAGTATTTGGGCTTCTTTCTGCCATATACGTAATCTCCGCTTTTCCATTCAAGAAAAAGATAATCCTTCCCTTTTAAAGTACGAATTTCATAAGCACAGGAGCAGGAATCAAGCTTTTGAAGCACGTATCCTGCAGTCCAGGACTGAGCATTCGGAGAATCAAGAACACTGCCGTTTAAAAATGTGCTTTTCATAATTCCGTCTTCATAAAAATCTATGCTCTTATAAAGCAAAGGTATTTCAAACACCTTATCGGGATAAAAGATATCCTTCTCCGGAACAAAACCAACAACACACCATTTGCCGATAACGTTAGGATCATTAACAAAAGGAAGATTCATATCATCCTTTTTAGCAATTTGTTCTTTAGAATAGGAAATATTATCAAGCTGTCTTAATACAAGAACCGTCTCAGCACCGTCGCGACAGTAATTATAAGATTTATGTTCTACAAACATATATCTTTGCATTCCCACAAGCTCAACTGTATATCTGTTTATAGTGCGATATCCGAGACCGCTTTCTATGATAAGAAAGCCCTTGGTCCATCCAAAACTCCAGTAATTCTCTCCGTTCGGTAAAAAGAAGATAATATCCGGGGTAGTTCCATCGTTCATATTTTCAAAGCCTTTTCCCGAAAAGAAATCCTCTCTGACCGCAAATTCGCCCACGGCCTGCCATTTGCCAACGACCATGGGATCATCCTCAAATTCAAGAGCAGCATCATCATGCACGGGAATAAATCTGTCCGAAAGCTTCAGTACGGTACAGCTTGCCGAATATCCGCCCTCTCCGCTTTTCATTGTGAAATGAGAAATTCTCTGATATCCTCCTCTGAGTAACCAAATTTCAAGCTCACTGCATTTCTCGTCAAATAATTGAGGATAATCAAAAAGTATCTCTGCAACAGTTTTATTTTCATATCTGCAAAGGCTGATGCCGATACTGTCATCCATCATACTTTTAGCTTTATCAAGTTTTAAAAGAGCTTCTTTTAATTCCTTTTTCTTTTCATCAAAGACATATCTAAGTTCATCTTTTTCAACATTGTCCCTAATGATGCTGCGTATCTGGGCAAGTGAGAATCCTGCTTCTTTAAGAATACCGATCGTTAAGAAATCCGAAATCTGATCTTCCGAATAGTATCTGTATCCTGTCATATCGTCAATATAGTCAGGTTTTAACAGTCCCTCTTTATCGTAGTGACGCAAAACCGATATTTTCGTATTACAAAGCAACGCAAATTCACCTATCTGCATATAAAAACCTCACTTTCTTGATTCATTATAACACTAAAGTTAGGTTGAGAGTCAATACTCAATTTATATTTTTTGTCACGCTAAATCTGAGGTTGAAGGACACTATTCAAAACCTTTTTTGAGAAAAAGGTTCTGCACTCCAAAAAACTTTAAAAAGGAAAAGACAAATTGGAGTTTAGCGAACCGTTGAGGGGGTTACTTTACAAGGCTTCCCCTTGAGGGGAGGCTCCGCCGCGGAGTTCCCCGAAAGGGAGCCTGCGAGCTTTTGGGGGTTCGCGCCATAGGCGGTGGTGAGGTGTAGCCGCGTAGCGGCGTGCCTATGAGAAGCGGCGTAGGTCTTGCAAAGCAAGAAAAACTCAAGCTACTGCGCAGCACAACGGCAACATTCGTTGCCTACACCTCATCCGTCGGCTCCGCCGCCACCTTCCCCTCAAGGGGAAGGCTACTATTCTTCAAACTCCGATTTTCCGCTCTATGCAAAAAGGATGTTGCATTCGCAACATCCTTTCTTTTATTTTTCCTCAAAGGAAGATATCCATTTTACGATTTCGTCAGCTAAGGTATTTGCGAAATCCCGTCTCCATTTTTCAGAATTCAGATTCTCGGAGTCCCTTTCGTTGGTGGCATAGCCCATCTCAAAAAGCATGGAGGGATGGGTGCCGTGCTTTGTTACCCGGAAAGCGTTTTCATATTCATCCGCAAATATTTTCGTTTTATTATCAAGCTTTTCAGAAAAGCTTTCCGCAAGGACTGCGAGGGACGTGCTGTAAGGATTGCCCTCATAATAATCTATCTCATACTGACTTATCTCGGGATGGTTTTCAATGCTGTTTACGTGGAGGGACAAAAACAGGTCTATCCCCTCCTCCTCTGCAATGGAAGCCGAATATATGGCTCTCTCGTAGGCTGAGAAAACATCGTTTTCAATCAAATCCTCCGCTACGTATTCAACTCCTGCCTTGTCGGCAAGAGCTTTTATCGTCTCGGCAGAGGGATAGGCCGCGCCGTCGTGGGTGAGAATAACCTCAACTCCACGCGCTTCAAGCTCCGCCTTCAGCATAAGAGTGACCGCAAGAGTCACCTCAGCCTCGGTGCCCACCATGAGATCGGTATCACACCCGATGTCGCGGAATCCGTGCCCCGCATCAAGGAGCACTACCTTTTTTCCATCGGGCTCGGGATATATTATTTTTTCTACGTATGCTGTATCCTCCGTTGTTACCTCCGGCAGATCTGAAGTCTGCGCGCAGGATGAAAGCAGCATGAGAGCTGACAACGCAAGGACCATTATTTTTATGTAACGCTTCAATTTTTCGCTCCTGTATCTATGTATACGCAATTTCCGTCGGGAGAGCCGCGACCGAAATTGTTTATATATATCTGAGTATCTTCTAAGCTTTCCTTTTCAACTGCGAATACAAGGGTAGTTTCAAAGGGCTCATCGGGATATAATTCCTTATGAAATATCGCCGTATTCTTAAAAGTCTGTCCTGAAAATCCAAGTAAGCCGTATTCCGTGTCCATACTGTTCACAAGATACATCTGCTTTTCGCTGTCCTTATTTTCTATTATAGCATCAACGAGAAGAAAAGTATATCCCTCTTTTAGTTTTCCTTCACGGTAAATTTCTTTATCGGCAAATTTTTCCGTATTCATCCCATCGGGGAGAGTATCGGAAAGGCGTGCTTTTACAAAGGTATATTCGATCTCAAACATTTCCCAATTGCCCTCATACTCAGGTGCACACAAGGTGAAATTAAGGGGAGCATTTTCCATGGAAAGAAAAGCAGGCGATTTTTCATGCCACTCCCTTTCTGCCTCAATCCATTTTGCAAGAGCCGCCCTCTCTTTTTCTATCTCCTCGGGAAAGCTGTATTCCTGCTCTCCTAAGGTCTCGGCACAGGCACCGACTGCAACGTAGAATATGCAAAAAGCACTTGTTATAAGGCTTAAAACAAGAATTATCAGCCACGTTCTTTTCATCCTACATCACCCTCGCTTTCAAACATATAATAATCTCCCGTCGCTTCACTGTACACCACAAAATCAATGTTTTCTAAATAATAGGAATCCTCTTTTGCGAGAAGGTCATCAAGATACCCGTCTACAGGCTCTTCTCCTTCTTTAGAAACAAAGGTAGCGATATACACGTACTTCCCACTTCCATCAGATGAACGGCTGACAGTTATTACCCTCGGAGCACCGTTATCTGTATATATAGAAAAATAGGAAGGATAATCCACACTTTCATCAACTGTGAACGTTATATCAGTACGGTCCTCGCAGACAATTCTGTGCTCAAGATTTATGCCGTATTTTTCTATCCCCAAGTATTCCACAGAAAGGCATGACTTGTCCACCTCTACAGAAAGCTCTGTTGCCTCGTGAAATTCATAGGTGTATTTTGATACAACCTCCTCATAGGTCGCGCCCTCCACGAAAGCCGAAAGTCCTTCACAAAAAAGAACTGCGTCAACTTCCTTTCCGCTTTCCAGGAAAGTGGCAACGGGGGAAGCGTTAAAGGTTGCCCAGCCTGAAAAGCCGCCGTCCTCATTTCGGGAAAGCCTTGGGTTTTCATCGGTGGGATAGAGATACATTCCCGAAATCTCGAGTATCGTATCGGACAAAACAAGATACTCAGCCTCGGGAGAGATCTTATTTGAAAGATCGTCTATCTGTATTTTAATCTTTATATCAAGGCCGTTACATTCACCGAAGGATACGGACAGACTGTAATCCTTTTTCACTTCCTCTTCTTTAATAAGAAAGGCAGGTGTTTTTCCCTTTTCTCTGCTGTCGTTGCCAAACTCATTGAGAGAGCACAGAGCATCACCTATTATGGGGAGCTTCTCTGCATAGGCAGGCATTGCAAGATTAAAAACGAGAATCGCAGAGGTAAGGACCGCCAAAGCCGCGCTTCCCCAGCGAAGAAACTCCGTATATACAGAACAATTCTTCCTTTTTTCAAGCTCATATTTAAGGGATGCTTCTACGCTCACGTCGGGCGTCATCTGCTCCTTCATTGACGAAAAAATATCCTTTTTCATTTTCTCCCTCCTATAATTTCTCTCAGCTTATCTCTTCCTCGGGTCAGTTGCATTCTCACCGTTCCCTCTCTCCTATGTAAAAGCTTCGCTATTTTTTTAGTTGACATTTCCTCAAAATAATACAGATATATGACCGTTCTAAGCTTTGGCGGTATTTTTCTGATATGGTCAAACAGCTCGTTTTCCCTTTCGTTCGCAAAAGAAAACTGCTCTTCCCTCACCTCGTCAATAGACACGGCTTTTTTCCACAGGGATGTATTATATATTTTCTTACATAGGTTAACAGTTGTTTTTATAAACCAAGCCTTTGCGTGTTCCGCGTCCTTAAAGCAAGGCTGCTTTTTATAATACGCTAAAAATACATCCTGAAAGACGTCGTCTGCATCGTACTTTGATTTTGTATGTGTCAGGGCAACCGAATACACGGTGCTCTTATATTTTTCTATCATTTCTTCTATTCGAACATCAAGCACGTTATCCCTCCTTACACATATAACTACTCCATTATACTAAAAATGCCACATTTTTTGATGAATTTTCTTGAAACTAATTTTATTCGGTCGAAAAGAGGTACGTGGACGAAGAAATGAGAATGATAAATTCGGGTTTGTCGATGTGAACTATAAATGATTTCGTAGGGGTCGATGCTGGTAGGAATGGAACATTCCTACCAGCATCGACCCGTTACAGACACAACGATTCGCTGTGAATATCGTTTCGTTCTCGTGCAGATGGGCGGGCTGATGTGGGCATCAGCCCCTACGAAACACCAATTATGTCTCCACGATAAACATGAATTTATACAACACCCAATAAAAAAAGAAATCCGCCCTGAGGCGGATTTCTTCTTTTGGGGATTCTTATTTCTTTCTGAGCACGCCTGCGAACCAGCCGTTCTCTCTCATTTCATCAATGAGCTCCCAGCCATGGGCATTGAGCGCATTGATGGTTTCATCTGCTCTTTCTGTGATTATACCGGAAACGATGATAACACCGTCAGGTGCGATGAAGGAGCCGATATCGGGAGCAAGACGGATGATGATATCCGCTACGATATTCGCGCAGCATATGTCGTAGCCGCCATCAACCTTTTCAGCCTGCTTGAGAAGATCGGAAACGCCAACCTTTACGTTGGGAGTTTCATTGATCTCTGTATTCTCCTGTGCAATTCTTACTGCATTGGGATCGATATCGCAAGCATAGCACTCACTCGCTCCAAGCTTTGCTGCGCAGATCGCAAGGATACCGCTTCCGCAGCCTACGTCAAGCATCTTATCACCCTTCTTCTGATGCTTTTCAAGAAGAGATGCACAAAGGCGGGTCGTTTCGTGTGTGCCTGTACCGAATGCCATACCGGGATCCATGAGAACTGTGATCTCGCCCTCCTGGGCATCGTACTTCTCCCATACGGGAACGATAACTATTCTTTTACCTGTCTTGATGGGCTTATAATACTGCTTCCAGGAATCTGCCCAATCAGACTCGTGAACACCGATGATCTCAACTGTTGCGGGAACGGAAAGTGCCGCAAGGCGCTCTCTGATAAAGCCCTCGCTCTCTGCGGGGTTCTTGATCTCGGGGATATATACGGAAACGGAAACCTGAGTTCTGTCGCGAGCGAGAAGCTCCTCGTCGATAAGGTCACCGTAAACACCGTCAAGATCGCGCTCAACGTCGGAATAGTCCTCGATCATAAGAGCCGCATCAATCATGCTCATAACTGCACAAATATCGTCAAGATACTTGTTCTCAGCGCTTGCTTTAATCTGTATCCATTTATCTGACATAATAACCTCAATTCTGCCGCTATGCGGCTTACTATTGAAACTCGAATGTGTTCCTTCGGAACAAAAATGGGTTGGGCCCCATTTTTAAGGAGAGTTTGGCGTGAAAAAGCCAAAGCTTGATCCTTGATCTCTTAGTTTCACGCTTTATTTAAAGAACTTTCTCTTGAACTTTTCCCACTTGGGGTGGTTTGAATTATCAAAGCTTTCGCGGAATTTTTCAAGGAGCTCCTTCTGCTTCTTATTGAGGCTCTTGGGAGTTTCCGCAATTACCGTTACGTACATATTACCGCGGCGGGAGGAATTTACTACCTGAACACCCTTACCGCGAAGAGTAAACTGAGCTCCCGTCTGTGTTCCGTCGGGGATAGTGAGCTTTTCCTTTCCGTCGATAGTGGGAACGTCGATCTCAGCACCGAGAGCAAGGTCCACGAAATTAACGGGAATATCGCAATAAATATCGTATCCGTCACGCTCGAAGAAAGCATGGGGACGAACGCTGAAGGTGATCTGGAGATCGCCTGTTGCGCCTCCGTTTGTTCCGTCGCAGCCCTCGCCGCGAAGAACGATTCCCTGACCGTCGTCAATACCTGCGGGAACGGTTACTGTCAGCTTCTTTGTTGCCTTGACAAAGCCCTGACCCTTACAGTTCTTACAAGGAGTTTCAATGATCTTACCCGTGCCGCTGCACTTATCGCAATCGCGGGTGGTCTGCATCATACCGAAGGGAGTTCTCTGCTGAACTCTTACCTGACCGCGACCCTGACAGTCGGGACAGGTCTTAGCGCTTGTTCCGGGTGCAGCACCGCTTCCGTTACAGTCGGGGCACTTCTGGATTCGCTGATACTGAATATCCTTCTTACATCCGAAAACTGCCTCCTCAAAGGAAAGAGTCAGTCTGAGTCTGATATTTTCACCGCGGATAGGGCCGTTAGGTCTTCTCTGAGAGCCGCCGCCAAAGCCGCCGCCGAAAATATTGGAGAAGATATCGGAAATATCAAAGCCGTCAAAGCCAAAGCCGCCGCCACCGAATCCGCCGGAGGCAGGATCGAATGCAGCATGACCGTACTGATCGTACTTCGCCTTCTTATCGGAATCGGAGAGCACGTCATATGCCTCGTTTACTTCCTTGAAGTTCTTCTCAGCCTCGCTGTCTCCGGGATTCATATCGGGATGATACTTCTTTGCAAGCTTTCGGTAAGCTTTCTTTATTTCATCCTCTGAGGCGCTTTTCTCAAGTCCAAGCACCTCGTAGTAGTCTCTTTTATCTGCCATTGTAGCCTAAATCCTTAAAATTTTATGTAGGTCTAAAACGCCCAATAAGGCCACCCCTTGCGGGTAGCCTTATAAGGTCAATTAACTTATTTGTCGGAGTTATCCTCGTAGTCAGCGCTGTAGAATGTGCCGTCGCCGCTCTGTGCGCCGCCGTCAAAGCCGCCCTGCTGGTAAGCGTTGGGATCAAAGCCCTGAGCGCCCTGTGCACCGCCTGCCTGCTGGTAGAGCTTCTCGCTTACTGCGTAGAATGCCTTCTCAAGAGCCTCTGTATCTGCCTTGATAGCCTCTGTATCGCCGCTGTTTACAGTAGCCTTGAGCTTCTCAAGAGCCTCGTTTACGGGAGCCTTATCAGCCTCAGATACCTTATCGCCGATCTCGGAGAGAGTCTTCTCAGACTGGAAGATCATATGCTCTGCGCGGTTCTTAACCTCAACAGCTTCCTTCTGCTTCTTATCCTCTTCTGCGAACTTCTCAGCATCGCGAACTGCACGGTCGATATCATCCTGGCTCATGTTTGTGCTGGATGTGATAGTGATGTGCTGCTCCTTACCTGTGCCCTTATCCATTGCAGTTACGTTATCGATACCGTTAGCGTCGATATCGAATGTAACCTCGATCTGGGGAACACCGCGGGGAGCGGGAGCGATTCCGTCAAGGGAGAAGCGGCCGAGAGTTGTGTTACCTGCAGCCATATCTCTTTCACCCTGAAGAACGTGGATCTCAACAGATGTCTGGCCGTCTGCCGCTGTGGAGTATACCTGGCTCTTCTTTACGGGGATAGTTGTGTTTCTGTCGATGATTCTGTTGAATACACCGCCGAGAGTCTCGATACCGAGAGAAAGGGGTGTAACGTCGAGAAGGAGAAGATCCTTAACGTCGCCGCCGAGGATACCGCCCTGGATAGCAGCACCGATAGCTACGCACTCATCGGGGTTGATGCCCTTGAAGGGTTCCTTGCCTGTGAAGGACTTAACTGCATCCTGAACTGCGGGGATTCTTGTGGAACCGCCTACGAGAAGAACCTTATCGAGCTGTGCGGGTGTGAGACCTGCATCGGAGAGTGCCTGTCTCATGGGAGCTACTGTATTCTGAACGAGGTCAGCTGTGATCTCGTTGAACTTTGCGCGGGAAAGTGTACCGTCAAAGTGCTTGGGGCCTGTTGCATCTGCTGTGATGAAGGGGAGGTTGATGTTAGCGGATGCCATACCGGAAAGCTCGATCTTTGCCTTCTCAGCTGCTTCCTTAAGTCTCTGGAGAGCCATCTTATCATTTCTGAGGTCGATGTTATTCTCCTTCTTGAACTCCTCTGCGATCCAGTTGATGATTCTTTCGTCGAAGTCGTCACCGCCGAGCTTGTTGTTACCTGCAGTTGCAAGAACCTCAAATACGCCGTCATCGGAGATTTCGAGGATAGATACGTCGAATGTACCGCCGCCGAGGTCGTAGATCATAACCTTCTGGTCCTTATCCTGATCTGCGCCGTATGCAAGAGCTGCTGCTGTGGGCTCGTTGATGATACGGAGAACCTCAAGACCTGCGATCTTACCTGCATCCTTTGTTGCCTGACGCTGAGCGTCGGAGAAGTATGCGGGAACTGTGATAACTGCCTGGCTTACAGTTGTGCCGAGGTATGCCTCTGCATCAGCCTTAAGCTTCTGAAGGATCATCGCGGAGATCTCCTGAGGAGTGTAAGCCTTATCGTCGATAGTCTCCTTGTGAGCGGAGCCCATGTGACGCTTGATGGACATGATTGTTCTGTCGGGGTTTGTGATAGCCTGGCGCTTAGCAACCTGACCTACCATTCTCTCGCCGGTCTTGGAGAAAGCAACTACGGAAGGAGTTGTTCTTGAACCTTCGGGATTGGGAATAACTGTGGGCTCGCCGCCCTCGAATACTGCTACGCAGGAGTTTGTTGTACCAAGGTCAATACCTATAATTTTAGCCATTTTAATTTCCTCCAATTATATATAAAAGAATTTGTTTATCAATTTAGTTTGCTAGTCTTACCATCGCGTATCTGATAACGCGGTCTCCAAGCATGTAGCCCTGCTGGAATACGTCGACGATCTCATTTTCGCCGTACGCCTCGTCTTCAATATGCATTACTGCATTGTGAATGTTGGGATCAAACTGCTCGCCTGCCTTGCCGTAGACTGTTATCTTCATCTTGGCAAATACGTCGGGCAGTCCCTTGAGGATGAGCTCAACACCCTCTGCTACCTTATCGGGAGCTGTATACTGTGTTGCTCTCTCAAGATTATCAAAGATGGGAAGAAGCTCCTTAACGGCATCTGCCGCAGCCTCAGCATAGATTCCCTCACGCTCGGCTCTTGAGCGCTTTCTGAAGTTTTCATATTCAGCCGCAAGGCGAAGATATTTGTCCTCAGCCTCAGCGGTCTTTGCCTTTTCAGCCTCAAGCGCTGCCTCAAGCTCCTTAGTCTTTGATTTAGACTTTTTCTGCTCCTTAGCTGCCTCAGGCTTCTTTTCTTCCTTAGGCACCTCTTCGCCAAAGCCGCTGTCAGCCTTGGGATTCTTTGCCTCTTCAAAAATTTCCTTATTTTCCATGTTCTACTCCATGCTTATTATTCGTGGGCATCGTCCTGTGCTGCCTCGCCGAGAGCGGGGGTGCCCCACATACTGCTTATATTATTTGTAATATCATCTATCATTGAAATTACTTTTTTGTAATTCATTCGTGTGGGTCCGATAATACCGATGGCGCCCACAGTCTTTCCGTCCTTCTTGACAGGCTTGAATACAAGAGAGGAATTATCCATTACGATAACGGGGTTTTCGCTTCCTATATAAACGTGAACTCCGTCGTCGGGCTGACCGGAGGGCATCATGGGAGCCGTGTCTCCGGAGATGAGCTGCAAGAGATCATCCTTTCTCTCAAACATCGCAAGCATATCCTTCAGTCTGCCGATGTCGTAAAACTCGGGATAGGAAAGAAGTCTGTCTACACCGTCGATCTTGATGTCTCCCGCACCTGATGCGCTGATGGTCTGGCATACGCTCTTGACCACAGGGTCAACAAGGAAGGAATACTCGCCCATGGCGCTCTCAAGCTCCATCATAATGGGGAGTGTGAACTGATCGCCCGTAAGACCTGCAAGTCTTATATTCATAAGGTTTGCAAGCTTTTTGAGAGCCTCATCCGTTACAGGACGACAGCTGACGATGTTCTGAGTTCTAACAGCGCCGCCTGCCGTTACCATAACGAGGACCATCGAGGTGCTGTCCACAGGGATAAGCTCGAATTTTTTAACAGTCATGGAAGCGATTCTCGGACGGACTGCAATTGCAGTATAGTTGGTCATGCTTGCAGCAAGACGCATCGCCGTATCGAGAATAGCATCGATCTCTGCCTGCTTGTCGCGAAGCTGAGCCTTTAAGGATTCCGCCTCTGCCTGAGTCATTCTGTATCGCTCAACCAGAGTATCAACGTAGAATCGGTATCCTGCCTCCGTGGGAACTCTGCCCGCAGAGGTGTGGGGCTGCTCAAGATAGCCGAGAGCCTCAAGCTCTGCCATCTCGTTTCGGATGGTTGCGGAGGAATAATTGAAGCCGCCGCCCTTTGTCAGATATTTACTTCCGACAGGCTCGCCGTTCTCAATGTGTGCATCAACGATAGCCTTGAGTATCATTTTTTTGCGTTCACTCAATTCGTGACCTTCGTGCATCATTTTCCTCCTTTCTTTTAGCACTTATATAAACCGAGTGCTAAAATCTGTTATTAATTTACCACCAAAGGGGCAAAAAGTCAATAATAATCTTGATATTTACTGTGAATTTTTTGTGAAGCACCTAGGCGAGTGCCAAAAAATCGCCTGTTTTTACTCCTTTTTCCATTATTTTCACCATTTCATCCCGTTCATACCCCGATTGTATCATTTTTATTATTAATTTCTCCCTGCGAGTGCTATTCGATGCATAATATTTTATATTTAAATTCGGGTTTATCGGGGTGACGGTATTGGTGTTTTGTAGGGGTCGACGTCCTCGGCGACCCGCCCATCTGCACGCGAAGAAAACGAAATTTGAAGGTGAGCAAATATTGATGCGTCATCCTGAGCGTAGCAAACAACCCGGTGAGTTGTTTGCGAAGTCGAACCCGACCATAGGGAGGGCGCCCCAATGGGGCGGGATCTCCTCTTGAAGTTAAGCTGTCCGCGAGATCCTGCCCTCATAGAGGGCACCATCCTAAAGGATGGTGCGACTCCGGCGCGAGCCGCCTCCGCTCAGGATGACGCGCGGAGGTGGCGTTTGAGCCAAACGAATCTCACCCACAAACCCGAATATGTATTTTTAAACTTTTTTATAAACTTATCTCCATATTCATTGACACATATTATAATAATATGATATATTAAAGTGATAGAATATATTATATGAGAGGTAAATTATGTTCGGCGTAAATGTAACTGATTACGACAGAAAAGTATGGGAAGAAGAGCTTTCCGAGTTCCTCCCCGACAGAATTGTTGACGCACACGTACATATCTATAAAGAAGAAATGCAGAGAGTGTGCATTGATGACCGCAAGGGCTGTGTAAACTGGCCTCACATGGTTGCCCCCGATCTCACTATCGAGGATATGAAGCAGTCCTTCTCTCAGATGTTCCCCGGTAAGGACGTTAAGGCTGTTATCATGGGTATGCCCACCTGCCGCCTTGATGCGGTCAACGAGTATGCCCTCTCATGTGCAAAGCAGGAAAACATCCCCGCTCTCTACTGCACAAACTGGGACACAACAAAGGAAGAGATCCGCGCTGCTATGGCTGCAGGCTTTGCAGGCATCAAGCCCTATCTCAACAACTGCCCCTCCTACATCCCCGAAAAAGAGGTTCGTATTTTCGACTACCTTACTCACGAGCATATGGAGGTTATGAACGAGCTTGGCGGCATCGTTATGCTCCACATCCCCCGCTCTCTCCGTCTCCGTGACCCTGTTAACCTTGCTCAGATGCTTGAGATCGATGAAAAGTATCCCAATGCAAAGGTTATTATCGCACACATCGGCCGCGCTTACGTGCCCTCCGATATCGGCGATGCATTCGAGGTTCTCAAGAACACAAAGAACCTTCTCTGGGACTTCACAGCTAACACTCTCACTCTTGCTATTACAAAGTGCATCGAGACAGTTGGCACAAAGAGAATCATGTTCGGCTCCGATATGCCTATCACAAAGATGCGTATGTACCGCATCTGCGATGAGGACAGATACGTAAACGTAGTTCCCCGCGGCTTCTACGGCGACGTTTCCGGAGACCCCAATATGCGCGAGGTTGACGACTGGAGCCAGATGACAACGTTTATGTACGAGGAGCTTCGCGC
>JAZUAR010000109.1:0-8122 GCA_045638055.1 Candidatus Avispirillum sp. | reverse complement strand
GAAGATCCCCGTAAAACATCTGAAAACAGATTGCCCGAAAGAAGCTATTATATACCAAAGGGAGATTGCAGCATTATCGACCTTTGTGGCATCTGGGATTTCGGCTTTTTTAAGAGAGAGTGCCACGTACCGAATCATCCTTCGCTTGAAGATCGTATCAAAGTGCCCTCCTGCTGGCAGACCGAGGGCTTTGAGGACCCTAACTATACGAATATCAATTATCCATTCCCCTGCGACGAGCCTTATGTGCCTGACGATAATCCCTGCGGCGTGTACAGACGCATCTTTGATATAAATGAAAAGAAGGGAAGATTTTATTTTTTCTTAGAGGGTGTTTCCTCCTGCGCTTTTCTTTATATTAATGATACCTACGTTGGCTTTACTCAGGGAAGCCATATGCAGGCGGAGTTTGACATAACTGATTTTGTTACAGAGGGCGAAAACTCAGTTACCGTAAAGGTGCTTAAGTGGTGCTGCGGCTCTTATCTTGAGGATCAGGATCAGTTCAGAATGAACGGAATATTCCGACCCGTGTATATCCTTAACCGTCCCGAGGGACATATTACCGATGCTTTCGTCTCAACGGATATGGAATATATCAACGTAGCAGTGGACGGCGCGGCAGATATCCGCATTTTTGATAAGGAAGTATGCCTTCTTGATGTTAAAATAGAAAACACCTATAGCTTTAAGGTGCCTAGCCCCGTTTTGTGGAATGCTGAAAAGCCGTACCTTTATCGCGTGGAGCTTAGCCGTGCCGGCGAGACTATTACATTTTTTGCAGGTCTCAGAAAGGTATCCGTATCCGAAAAAAACGAGCTTCTCATAAACGGTACCCCCGTAAAGCTGAGAGGTGTGAACCACCACGAAAACTCAAAGCATTCCGGCTGGTACCAGGCAAAAGAGGAAATGGAAAAGGACGTAGTTCTTATGAAGGAGCTGAACGTGAATTGCGTAAGATGCTCCCATTATCCGCCCTCACCCTATTTTCTCAGCCTTTGCGATAAGGCAGGACTTTACGTAATATGTGAAGCGGACGTGGAGACCCACGGATTTCTCAGAAGACTTCCAAACGTTCCTTACCGTTATGACGTAGAGTCGGGTGAATGGCCCACGTCACTTCCCGAGTGGAGGTATGAGCACGTTGAAAGAATGGCGCGAATGGTAGAGCAGTGCAAGAACCATTCATCTATTATTATGTGGTCAACGGGCAACGAAAGCTGCTATGATAAAAATCACGCAGAGATGATAAAGTGGACTCGTAAGAGAGATAATACCCGCCTTATCCATTGTGAGGATGCCTCCCGCCTCGGTCATCCCGAAGCGTCAGACGTATATTCAAGAATGTATCTTTCCTTTGAGGATATTGAAAGCTTTGCTGCTGATCCTGCGATAAATAAGCCCATATTCCTTTGCGAGTATTCCCATGCAATGGGTAATGGCCCCGGAGATGTCTGGGAATATAACGAGATATTTGATAAGTATGATAATATCTGCGGCGGATGTATCTGGGAATGGGCAGACCATGTTGTGACACGTGGCGATACCGAGTATTACGGCGGAGATTTCGAGGGCGAGCTTACCCACGATGAAAACTTCTGCTGTGACGGACTTGTATTTGCAGACAGATCCTTAAAGGCAGGCAGCCTTGAAGCGAAAGAAGCATATAGCCCCATAAGAACATCCTATGAAAACGAAGTCCTTACTATCCGCAACCGCCATGATTTCACCTGCCTTTCTGAGTATGATCTTGTAATTTCAGCAGAGATAGATGGTAAGGAGAAATGGTCGAAAGCAATTAAAGTTCCCTGTGCGCCCCATTCCTCAGCCACCGTGCCCGTAGAATGGGAAGCGGTGGAATGTAGCCTCGGCGCATACCTGAACGTTAAACTCTGTAAGGACGGAAATGAAAGAGGCCATACACAGCACCCCTTACCCTGCAAAATAGCAGAAAGACGCATAGAAGCGCCTGCTGTCCTTTCGGAGGATGTGAATAACGTGTACGTAAACGGAGAGGGATATTCCTATACCTTCTCAAAGCATTACGGTCAGCTTGAAAACATAAAGGTAAACGGTAAGGAGCAGTTGACGGATAAATGCTTCCTTTCCGCATTCCGAGCCCCTACGGATAACGATAGAAACATCAAGCACAGATGGCTTAATCTTGATGTGTGGCAGGGAGAAAACCTTGATTGCTGCTTTTCAAAGATATATTCCTGTACTGTAAAGGACGGCGCTGTGATCACCGAAGGCTCTCTTTCGGGAGTTTCAAGACGTCCCTTTTTCAGATATACCCAGACCACTGCTTTCGGAAAAGAGGGAAGTGTGCGCATTAACATAAAAGGAAAGGTTGGTGAGGATACGTTCCTGTTGCCACGACTTGGAATGGAATTTACTGTTCCCGATGAAAGCGGCGAGTTTTCCTATTTTGCAAACGGCCCCTTTGAAAGCTATTGTGATATGTGCCACGCAGGAGCAATGGGTGAGTATACCTCAAATAAAGAAAAGGAATACCAAAGCTACGTGTTCCCTCAGGAGCACGGAAATCACGTTAGCGCCAAGAAGCTCACAATAGGGGATCTTGAATTTTTCTCTGAGAATTTTGAATTTTCAGTCCTCCCGTACAGCGCAAAGGATCTTTACCGAGCATCTCATACAAACGAGCTGAAGAAGGACGGGAAGACCCACCTGAGAATAGATTATAAGGTGGCAGGCCTCGGATCCAATTCCTGCGGCCCCGATCTTGAAAAGAAATACACACTCTCTGAAAAAGATATAGATTTCACCTTCGAAATACGACCAATAAAAGAGAAATGAGAAGAGTGAAGAGAGTAAAGAAAATGAAGAAACCCGCCAAATGCGGGTTTCAACAATCATTTTCATTATTCACTCCTCACTAAAAAACCTCCCGAGAAATCGGGAGGTTTTAATATTATACGGGATGTACCTCAAGTTCCTTGTCGCCGTTTTCAGCGTCAAGGTTGTACTTCTTAGCCTTGCGGTATTCGAAGAACTTGGTAGCAACCTGCTCGAAGAGCGCGTAGGAGAGAACGTCCTCCTCCTGCTCCATGTACTGAGCGCACTCAGCGCGGAGCTTGTCGAGCTCGGGAGCAAGCTTGTCAGCGGGACGGCAAGTGATAGGCTCGTCGTTGCCGATGATGAGCTTTCTGAATTCATCAGATACGGGAGCGGGACATGTACCGTAGTCGCCGCGAACCATACCCTTGAACTCCTTGGAAACCATCTTATAGCGCTCGCCGCTGATTACGTTGAGAACTGCCTGAGTACCAACGATCTGGCTTGTAGGTGTTACAAGAGGGGGATAGCCTGCGTCCTTACGAACACGGGGAACCTCTGCAAGAACCTGCTCGAGCTTCTCGGACTGACCTGCCTGCTTAAGCTGGGATACGAGGTTGGAAAGCATACCGCCGGGTACCTGGAACATAAGTGCGTTAACGTCAACCTTAAGCACCTTGGGATCGAGTGTACCTGCTGCAAGATACTTCTCACGGATAGGTGTGAAGTGCTTGCAAACCTTATCGAGCTGCTTCATATCGAGGCCTGTATCGAACTGTGTGCCCTTGAGGGTTGCAACGATAGGCTCGGTAGGAGGCTGGGATGTACCCATAGCAAGAGCGGAGATAGCTGTATCTACGATATCAACGCCTGCTTCGATTGCCTTGAGGACAGTCATGGAAGCAAGACCGGATGTGTAGTGTGTATGGAGCTGGATCGGAATGGAAACAGTCTCCTTGAGCTTCTTAACGAGATCGTATGCTGTGTAGGGAAGGAGAAGACCGGACATATCCTTGATACAGATAGAGTCAGCTCCCATTTCCTCAAGCTGCTTTGCATACTCTGCGAAAGCCTCGTTTGTGTGGTAGGGGCTTGTTGTGTAGCAGATAGCCGCCTGAACGTGTCCGCCCTCGCGCTTTGTAGCGTCGATAGCAGTTTTGAGGTTTCTTGCATCGTTAAGAGCGTCGAAGATACGGAGAATATCGATACCGTTGGAGATAGACTTCTGAACAAAGTATTCTACAACGTCGTCGGAGTAGTGACGGTAGCCGAGGATGTTCTGTCCGCGGAAGAGCATCTGGAGCTTTGTGTTCTTAGCTTCGTTTCTGATCTTTCTGAGTCTTTCCCAGGGATCCTCGTTGAGGAAGCGGAGGCAGGAGTCGAATGTAGCGCCGCCCCATGCTTCGATAGAGTGGTAGCCAACCTTATCCATCTCAGAGAGGATAGGAAGCATTTCATCTGTTGTCATACGTGTTGCGAAAAGAGACTGATGAGCATCACGGATGACGGTTTCTGTGATTTTTACTTTAGCCATTATTTGATTATCCTTTCTGAAATATTAGAACATTGCTGCCCAGTCCCAGGAGAGGAACACACCTGCAGCAACGGCAGAGCCGATAACGCCTGCTACGTTGGGGCCCATTGCGTGCATGAGAAGGAAGTTAGAGGGATCGTACTGCTGACCAATCTTCTGGGATACACGAGCCGCCATGGGTACTGCGGATACGCCTGCAGAGCCGATAAGGGGATTGATCTTACCGCCTGTGAGGATATTCATGATCTTTGCAGTGATAAGACCGCCGCAGGTGGATACGATGAATGCCGCAAGACCGCAGCCGATGATGAGAAGAGTTCTGAGATCGAGGAAGTTATCTGCGCTTGCAGTAGCACCAACGGTGATACCGAGGAAGATAGTTACGATATTCATAAGCTCGTTCTGAGCTGTCTTTGAAAGTCTGTCGCAAACGCCGCAAACGTTGAGAAGGTTACCGAACATAAGGCAGCCGATAAGGGGAACTGCATCGGGAACGATGAGACCTACAACGAGTGTTACGACGATGGGGAAGAGGATCTTCTCAAGCTGAGAAACGGGACGGAGAGCAGTCATTCTGATCTTTCTTTCCTTCTCGTTTGTGAGAAGCTTCATGAAGGGGGGCTGAATGAGGGGGATAAGCGCCATATAGGAGTACGCCGCAATAGCGATAGCACCGAGGAGCTTAGGAGCAAGGGTCTTAGTAACAAGGATCGCTGTAGGACCGTCGGCACCGCCGATGATACCGATAGCCGCAGCCTCCGCAGCAGAGAACGCGCCGGATGCAAGAGCAAGGAAGAATGCTACGAATACACCAAGCTGTGCGCCTGCACCGATGAGGAGAGACTTAGGGTTGGAGATAAGGGGTGTGAAGTCGGTCATAGCGCCGATGCCTATAAAGATAAGCGAGGGATAAATACCAAGCTTAACGCCGAGGTAAAGAATGTCAAGCAGACCTCCGTCGTGGAGAACCTGACTGAAGCTGATATCCTCTGCAATGAAGAAATCAAGATGGAAAAGATTTGCACCGGGGAGGTTTGTAAGCATCATGCCGATAGCGATAGGCAAAAGGAGCAAAGGCTCGAACTGCTTAACAATGGCAAGATATACAAGACCGCAAGACAGGGCAAGCATTATAAGAGTTTTCCACCAGTCGGTTTCCGCATTTGAAAAAATGCGGGCAATGCCTGTTGACTCTAAGAAATTTACAATACTTTCAAGCATTTAATTGTTTTCCTTTCTAAAGGATAGAAATAAGGTGGAAAATTATGCGAGGGTTACGATTGCGTCGCCGGACTGAACAGCAGTGCCTGCAGGAGCGTTGATTGCAACAACCTTACCGCCCTTTTCGGAGAAGATCTCGTTCTCCATCTTCATAGCCTCGAGAATGCAAACGAGACCGCCTGCAGCAACAGTATCGCCAACCTTAACGTTCATCTTAAGAACTGTGCCGGGCATGGGAGCGTTTACAGTAGCAGAACCTGCGGGAGCTGCAGCGGGTGCGGGAGCTGCCTTAGGAGCAGGAGCGGGAGCTGCTACGGGTGCTGCAACAGCTGCGGGAGCGGACTCAACTGCGCCCTCTTCCTCTACAAATACCTCATAAGCGGTACCGTTTACTGTGATTGTATACTTTTTCATAGTTATTAGTCCTTTATTTAATAAATTTAGTGGTTGAGAGCTTAAACAGTCTCGTTTTCGTCAGCGCCGTTCCAGCCGTTTGCGCCTCTTACTCTCTTATAAGAAACAACACGGAAGGGAAGAGCTGCATTTCCGCTCTGAGCGGTATAAGCGGCGATAGCCGCAGTAATAACTGCGATAAGCTGAGTGTCGTCAGCCTCGGGAGCAGTTTCTGCGGGAGCCTCTGCTGCAACGGGAGCAGGAGCGGGAGCCGCATTCTTTATTTTAGCTGCCTTCTTCTTTTCGGGCAGATCATAGAAGAAGATCTTGAAGAGTGCAAGAACACCCCAGATGAGAGCCAGAACGCCGAATACTCCGGCAAGTCCGACTACTACAACGGTAAGACCGTTGAGGATCTTTTCTCCGTATGAAATGTCAGCAACAAGGGACAGCATATTTGTCATAGCTGTGTTCATTATGACCTCCGATTAAAGGGGCATATTAGAGTGACGACGGGCTGGAGCGCACTTGGACTTTGCAGCAAGCATCATAAGAGCGCCTGCAAGTCTCTGGCGGATCTCTTCGTCTGCGATAATATCGTCAACCTCGCCTGCACCTGCAGCAGCAACGGGAGAGCCGATCTTAGCATCCCATTTAGCCTCAAGCTCTGCGCGGGAAACGGTTTCTGTGATCTTATCGTTGAGAAGGAATGCAACTGCACGTCCTGCGCTCATAACACCGATCTTTGCAGAGTCGAGTGCGAGAACAACGTCAGCGCCGAGAGCCTTAGCTCCCATGAGAGAGAAGTGAGCACCGTAAGCCTCGCCTGCGATAAGTGTGATCATAGCGCACTTAGCCTGAGAGTATGCAAATGCAAGCTTTGCAAGCTCGGAAGCATAGGGAGAAGCCTCAGCCTCAACAGATACGTCGGGACCCTCGGAATCGAGGATGGAGATAACGGGAATATCAAAGCTGTCACAGAATGTGATCATCTTTGCGGCCTTTCTTGCAGCACCTGCTGTGAGGATACCGCCGTTTTCAGCCTTGTTGTTTGCAACTACGCCGCAAACTGTGCCGTTAAGGGAAATGAAGCCAACTGCCATTTCCTTTGCATACTCGGAGTAAAGCTCGAGGAACTTTCCGTCGTCTGCAACAGCACCGATAAGAGCAGCTGCGCTCTTTGTAGCGTGGTATGCGGAAATATCGCAAAGGCGGTTAGCATCATCGCGGCTGATGCCTTCAACTGTGCCTTCCATGTTGTTCATGGGGAGGTAGGAGATGAGAGCCTTTGCATAAGCGATGCACTCGCCGTCATTCTTAGCAGCGAGAGCAGCAAGACCGCTCTTCTGAACGAATTCGGACTTACCTGCCTTTTCGCATCCGAGAACGAAGGGAGCGTTGAAGCTTACAGTACCCTTAGCCTCAGAGATAATGATAAAGTCGAACATGCCGGCAACAACTGCAGCACTACCTGCGCAAACGCCGGGGATGATTGCGATCTGGGGAATAACACCGGATGCGCGGGATACACAGTTCATCATTCTGGAGTATCCTGCGAGAGCACGAACACCCTCGGGAAGGAGAGCTCCTGCGGAATCAAAGATTCCGATAACGGGAGCACCGTTCTCAATAGCAAGGCGATAGATCTCCTCGATCTTTCTTGCCTGAGCCTCTGTGAGAGCGCCCTTTGTTCTGGAATAGTCCTGGCTGAAGGCATAAACGAGCTTGCCGCCAACAGCACCCCAACCGCAGATAACGCCCTCAAAGGAATCGTCTGCTCCTCCGTCGAGCTCAGAGGGGGTACGGCGAACATACTTGCCGCTCTCCATAAAGGTGCCTTCATCGAAGAGAGCTTCGATTCTGCCACGTGCTGTGAGACAGTCAGCAGGAGCGGTTGCTTTCTTTTCCGCATCGCTGAAGATCTCGCGCAGGGCAGCTGCTGTTTTGATACCTGCGGACTTGAGCGCATCAAGTATCATTTCGGAAACATTTTTTTCCATTAACTGTCCTCCTGGATTTATATTACTAAATGTTTAGCAAAATACTTTTTGGGAAAGAGAAAAACTCTATCCCACACTACTATAAATTATATAATGTTTATCTTATATTTGCAAGAGAAATATTGAATTTTCTTGGTCCATTATAATAATTTTTACCAAATATTTTCGGTTTTTAATA
>JAZUAR010000108.1:0-5171 GCA_045638055.1 Candidatus Avispirillum sp. | reverse complement strand
GTTAAGTATGTTCGACCCACGGGACCCATTTATGGGTAGTAAGTAACAATTGCACGGCTGGCAGGCCAATACTAAACGCACTTGTGCGTCGCCAGTAGTGTTTAGGGCTATGCCCGAAAATGAAATACCCCCCGTTTTACGGGGGGATATTTATTTGTAACATATCCCATCACTATGTAAAGCAAACTTCGCTTGACGAACGATAACATTTGTAATATACTATATTCAGATATAATATACCATATATATACAGCAGTTATTGAACATTTAGGAGGATCTACATATGGAACTGAAAAAGCTTGACAAAAGCGTACTTAAATTATGGTACATCCGTGCGGCTATTATTTCTTTGGCGCTGATAGGTGTCTTTGTAAGTGCTGCTGTTATTTTCATTGCAAGTGATATTAGCATTTTTGCTTTATTAGCAGTGGGAATCGCTGTAGCCCTGCTTCTTTGCCTTACCTTGATATTGCCCGCTCTGCGTTATAAAATGTACGCCTGGGGTTATGACGATAAGCGCATCGTAGTAAAGCAGGGCGTTATCTTCAGACAGAGAGTTGTGATCCCCGTTTGTCAGATCCAGGATCTTCACAGAACACAGGGACCCATCATGATGATGCTGAAGCTTGGCGGTGTTACAATCTCAACAGCGGGCTCGAATTTCAATATTTCAACTCTTACAACCGTTGAGGCAGACCGTATGATCGACGAGCTTGAGCATAATCTTGAAACAAGAATCGAGGAATTGAAAAATGAAAAGATTTGACAAAGGGTATATTTATTCCGCCTTGTTGTCAGATTTCTTCTCAAGTCTTGTGGCGATTTTCTTCCTTTTTGAAAACTTCCTTTTTGACGAAACTACAAAGGCGGAGGATATTATCGGGGCGATCCCGTTTATCGTTATCGGCTTTATCGCAATTTATCTGTTCTTTACAGTCTACAGAATCCTTTATTACAGAACCTCAGGCTACGAGCTGACGGAGACGGAAATCAAATGCAAGCGAGGTGTGCTTTTCAAAAAGCGCTCTGTACTCGACTATAAGAAAATACACGCTATCAATAAAAAGCAGAATCTGTTCCACAGGATCTTCGACATAGCTATCCTGACGGTGGACAGCGGAGCAACCGGCAATTCTCAGCAAGCGGAAATAACCATTATAGAAAAAGAAAAGACCGTTGATGCCTTGGTGAATGAGCTTAATGCTCTCAAGGAAAACGGCACAAGGGACGTTGAAGATGTGTCGGTAGAAGCAGACGTGCTCCTTTCCGACAAGGACAGCCTTTATAATTTCACGTCTAAAAAGAAAATGCTTTATACGCTCATAAATATTGTATCAACAGTTTTTATCACGGCGTTGCTCGGAGCATTGGTTGTTATCGTTATTGCCGTCTGCAAGCTGATGATTCAGTTTGACTTTCTCGGAGCATTTATCATTGCCGCTTTGATTACCGTAGCTGCAATGCTCTTGTTTTCCATATTCTCCTTTATCGGATGTATGATCCATTCCTTTGTGGGATACCATAAATTTACCGTTACGAAGCAGGGCAATAACATACAGATATCCTTTGGACTTCTGGAAAAGCATACAAATACCTTTAGCTATGACAGGATCAAGGCGGTCAAGATCTCGCAGAGCCTTGTTCAGAGGATGCTGGGCTTTGCCGCTATCAAGCTTGAGGTTATCGGCTACACAAGCGACAACGCAAATGAAAACAATGCAGAAATAGGCATGCTCGTTCCGTTTTGCAAATACAGCGAGGTGGGCGAAATCCTGGCAAAGGTATTGCCCGATTATATCCCGGACGAAAAGCAGACAAAAGCTGAATCCTATTTCCCCTTTGTGTCCTGGTTCTTGCTGGTTTTCGGTATTGTGGCAGGTGTTTCGATGTTATCAGCGGTTGCGATATTACAGGTATTTAACGTACCCGCTTCTGTAATTTCAGCAGTTCTTTTGTCTGTTATAGGCGCAGGAATTCTCGTTCTTATCGTTAAATTGGTGAGTGCTGCTCTTAGCTATAAGACCAACGGTATCGCGATCAACAACGGAAAAGTGACAGCCTACAGCGGTGGATTCACAAGAAATATCACGGTGTTTATGGCTAAGAATCTTATCGCTGTGGAGAACGTAACAACACCGCTCCGTAAGAAAAGCGGAATTGCAAGTCTTGTTATGCACCTTAAAACCAATGCGTTGTCCAATGAAGTGAAGGTTCATATCCAAAAGGATACGCTTTCAGAAGAATTGGAAAAATTATTGATATTGTAATACCACACTTAATCTTCAAACCTCTTACCTTTAATAAAAAAGCACCCCGAAGGGGGTGCTTTTTGCTTTAATTAAGCTTGCCTGAAAGGATCTGCTTGATAGTGTAGGAATCGTATACGTTGATCTCGCCTGAGCCGTCAACGTCTCCTGCAAGGAGCTGATAAGCATCAGGTGTGATCTTTCCTGCAATGATTCTCTTGAGAATATTGGAGTCAAGTGAATTGATTTCTCCGTTATTGTCAAGGTCTCCTGCTATTACGTCGGGAGTTTCACTGTAGTTGGGGTCTGCCTCGCCGCATACTGTGCAGACGCCGCCGTCATACTTATGGCCCTCAGACTTGATTACTGTAACCTCTGCGAAGTCGCAGCTCTTACATACTGTGCCCTCGTAGCCGTCAGTCGTACAGGTTGCATCAACTCTCTCAACTGAGAGGTTGTGTCCCTTTGCCTGGGTGCGGGTTTCCACGGGGTTGCCATTATCGTCTGTGGGGAGAGTTTCATAGTAGCAGTAGCGGCACTGATCGATGAGCTGACCTGCTTTTTCACAGGTTGCTGTATCGATCGTGAAGAAGACGTGCTCAAGGGCATCGATCTTTTCATCACATACGGAGCAGAATGCATAATGTGCCTTTGCGGAGTTCTGCTCATAGCGGTAGTACTCAATATCTGTATGGAATGATTTTGTATTAATAGTCTTTCTGTTTTCGCAGATGGTGCATTCGTATACCTCAGCGCCGTCCTCTGTGCAGGTTGCCGCATTGCCGCCAACCTTTACGTAGCAGCTGCCCTCGGCATGGAGAGTGGGGATGAAATCATCTGTTGTGATACCGCACTCAGTACATGTGCGTCTGAGAGTACCCATCTTAAGGCAGGTAGCCTCGAGGATAACCTCGCCATCGTCAAAGCTGTGGTCGCAATGGCCCTCAAGAACTGCCGCCTCAAGGGTGTTACCCATTTCACGGCGAACTGCCGCCATAATGTCATAGTCGTCCATAGAGGAATCAAATGCGCTTCTGTCAAAGTCGGGGAGAGAGAGGTAGCGAACGACGTTCTTGGAAACCTTTCCTACAAAGTCCTTTGCTTCCTTCTCGCCGATGTAGTCCTCAAGCATCTTGAGCATCTGGTATTCCTCGATACCGTCACGCATCATCTCAACGCGGACAGTACCTACGTATTTCAGGCCTCTGATGCCCTTTGCGTGGTTGGGGCCGTAGAAGAGAACGCCTGCGCCGTAAATGTCATAAAGACCGTCATATTTAGTGATACCGGGAGTCCACTCAAGCATCGTGAGGGCGCCTGTATCGGTTGAATCAACCTCAGTGCCGTCCCACTCGTTTGCATAGTAGTAGAGATAGCCTGTGATATCCTCCTGGTAGCACTGCCAGAACAGCATCTTTGTCTGGATACCTGTGCTTTCGATAAGATGATGGGCGTATGTATACTGATTGTTACAGCCTGCAAGGTATGTCCACATCTTATAAGAATTTGTATCGTACTTTTCATTCTTAATGACGATGTCAGACATTACACGGTCGTTGAACTCACCGTAAATGCTGTCCCAGTCATAGAAGCTGCCGTGGTAGTCGTAGCCGGTAACGGAAGAGGGATTGGGAATTGCGTACAAGCCCGAGATCTGCGCCGTTATGGTGCGTACGCTGCGGCGGGTAGTATAGTTTGTTGCATAGTCGGGGTCAAGCTCCTCGTGAGGAGTGAATGCGGTGAGGAGAGGACACCATACTCGGCAGGAATCGGTGTCGATCATAGCCTGAGTTGCATCCATTTTATCCTCGGGAGCATAGCTGTCGAGGCTCTGGTTGTAGTGGTAATAGGGGTAGGGATGGTTCTGGTGGTAGGGAACGCAGGTTTGGGCCATATCGCCCCAGTATCTGTCAAGAAGCTGATCTCTTTCAATAACGTCAGTTACAGTGTGACGGGAGTTCTGTCCGCCTGCGGCAAGAACTGCGTCCTGCTGCTCCTGGCTCATGGGCTCGTCAACAGTATAGAAATAGAGCTTATCCTTGATCTCGTCCCAGATCTTCGAATTTTTGAGATCGCTGTATACGTCGGTGTAGGAGGAGTAATTGAACTGGCTGTCCATATATCCGCCGCCGGTTCCCACGCGGATGGTGTTAACGCGGGGATTTGTAAGGTAAGGATTGGAGGAATTAAAGTTGCCGGGCACGTCCATACCAACGATACGGTTTTCAAGGAGATAATCGAAGTATCCCTGATAGGTTCCGCCAAAATTTGCCTTCTTATCAAAATAGATAGAGGTCTGGAACTCTGTCTTTTCGTCGATAACGAAATCCCAGACGTAAGCGTACACGGTAGCGGTCTTAACGGTCTGACCGGAGGAGTTCTTGATATTAAGCTGAGCGGAATACCAGCCTGACTTTGTATCCTCTGCGCTCTTCAGTCTGATATAGAAAGCCTGGCTCTTGCCGCCTATAAGCTTAAAGGTACCAATGTTCTTGAGGGGAGCGATCGGGTCGGGAGTCTCGCCCTCGCGGATAATGGAATTCTCCATTGTTGTTCCTCTGACAGAGTCAGCGCGGAGATTATCCGTTGTGATATACATCTGATAGTATATCTCTGCAGGAACAGTGTTGCCGTCCTTGTCTGTAAAGGCTGTGACCTCAGCCCTCATGCCTGTTTTGTCGGTGTCGGAATAAAGAATGAATTGGGCGTTCTCGATCTCATTCCTTCCCATGTAAACAGAATATGTGTCCATCCCGGAGGGGGTAACGTCGCTTGTAAACACCTTCTTAAAGGAATGCTCAAACCAGAGAGAGAGGGAAGTGTCTTCGTTTTCGGCGGTCTGCTTAACGTAGCTGTCTGCAGGATCGTCACTTATGGCGGACGATGTGAAGGCACCAAAGCAAAGCGTCGAAAGAATGACAACTG
>JAZUAR010000107.1:0-15842 GCA_045638055.1 Candidatus Avispirillum sp. | reverse complement strand
GTTTCGTAGGGGCTGATGCCCACATCAGCCCGCCCATCTGCACGAGAACGAAACGATATTCACAGCGAATTGTTACGTCTGTAACGGGCCGATGTGGGCATCGGCCCCTACGAAATCATTTATAGTTCACATCGACAAACCTGAATTTGAATGAACATAACGCTGTGACAGTTATATTTATAGAAAGAAAATGAAAAAATGTGTGAAAAAATCGCCAATTCCTTTGACTATTTCGAACTGTTGTGCTATAATGATTTGATATTAGACAGTAAGGTGGGGTAGAATTGATAATACTGGGAATTGACCCGGGAATTGCCATTGTAGGATGGGGCGTTCTTCGGTACGAAAACGGAAAATTTTCCCCGATCGCCTTCGGCTCTATTCAGACGAAAGCGGGTCAGAAGGTGGAGGACAGACTGGACCAGGTATACACCGGTCTTTCGGCCATCATCGAAAAATACCGTCCCGACGTAATGGCGATAGAGGAGCTTTTCTGGAACACAAACCAGAAAACAGGTATCGTTGTTGCCGAGGCGAGAGGAGTTATTCTCCTTGCCGCAAGGCGGGCGAATATTCCCATATTTGAGTATACCCCGCTTCAGGTAAAGCAAGCCATAGTTGGCTACGGAAGAGCAGAAAAAAAGCAGGTCATCATGATGGTAACGACCTTCCTCGGACTGAAGGAACCGCCGAAGCCCGATGATACGGCAGATGCTCTTGCCATTGCAATATGTCACGGACATTGCGCAAATTCCGTGATAGGACAATTTTACAATAAATGATTGAGGTACGATATGTGGTACAGTGAAAATTGGAATGATTACGAGCTTCTTGATGCAGAGGGCGGCGAGCGCCTTGAGCGTTGGGGAGATTATATACTTATCCGTCCCGACCCCCAGATCATCTGGACGGGGGAGAGAAAGGACCCCAGATGGAGAAAGGCTGACGGTATCTACCGCCGTTCAAAGTCCGGCGGTGGCAAGTGGGTCGTTTGCAACATTCCCGAGGAGTGGTGCATAAACTACGAGAACCTCACCTTCAAGCTTCGCCCCATGGGCTTCAAGCACACAGGTCTTTTCCCCGAGCAGGCAACAAACTGGGATTGGTTCTCATCTCTCATTCAGAAGAGAGTGAAGGAGAATCCCGAGAGAAAGCCCTCCGTTCTTAACCTTTTTGCATACACAGGCGGTGCAACTGCAGCAGCTGCTGCGGCAGGCGCCTCCGTTTGCCACGTTGATGCGGCAAAGGGCATGGTTCAGGCGGCAAAGGAGAATCTGAAGCTTTCAGGTCTTGAGAATGCTCCCGTTCGCTATATCGTAGACGACTGCAAGAAGTTTGTTGAAAGAGAGATCCGCCGCGGACACAAGTACGACGGTATCATCATGGACCCTCCCTCCTACGGCAGAGGCCCCGGCGGCGAGGTATGGAAGCTTGAGGAATGCGCATACGAGCTTATAAGCCTTGCGGCGAAGGTTCTTTCCGACGATCCTCTCTTCTTCCTTGTAAACTCCTACACAACAGGACTTTCTCCTGCAACCATGGGATACATGGTAATGACAGCCCTTAACGGAAGAGGCAGAATCGAAACAGGCGAGGTAGGCTTGAAGGTAACAAAGAGCGGCCTTTATCTCCCTGCGGGAGCGGCGACACGTTGGACGAGCAAGTAAGCGCTGTCGGTTTTGTGAATTGCGCTTTGCGCGTTAAGAAAGTGAAAGGATTTTTGTATGAGTGCAATTATAAAGGCTGAACATCTTTCATTTGCATATCAGGGGGATGAGGATACCGCTCCCGTGCAGGCTTTGAAGGATGTGAGCTTTGAGATAGAAGAAGGCTCCTTCGTTGCAATTCTCGGACATAACGGATGCGGCAAGTCCACTCTTGCAAAGCTTCTTTGTATGATCCTTGAGCCTGATGAGGGAAGACTTTATATAAACGGCCGCGATATGACGGCTGAGGATATCAGCGAAAAGGATGTATACGATGCCCGCCGCCGTGTGGGTATGGTATTCCAGAATCCCGACAACCAGCTTGTTGCCACCATCGTTGAAGAGGACGTGGCATTCGGCTGTGAGAATCTGGGTATTCCCTCCGAAAAGATAAGAAAGAGAGTTGACGAGGCGCTTGCTACAGTCGGTATGACAAAGTATGCCCGCCACGCAACTCACCGTCTTTCGGGAGGACAAAAGCAGAGAATCGCCATTGCAGGTGTTCTTGCAATGCGACGCAAATGTATTATTTTTGACGAAAGCACAGCAATGCTCGACCCCGGCGGAAGAAAAGAGGTTATGGATACCATCTGCCGCTTAAACCGCGAGGAGGGCATTACGGTTATTCATATAACTCACTATATGAACGAGGCAACCATGGCTGACCGTGTTCTCGTTATGAACGAGGGCTCGGTTATTATGGACGGCACTCCCGGTGAGGTATTCTCCCGTGCGGACGAGCTTTGGGAGGCAGGACTTGACGTGCCTCAGACAACTGAGCTTCTCTGGAAGATGAGAGAGCGAGGATATGACGTGCGCCTTGATATTTTCGAGCCCGAGGAATGCGCGAGGGAGATTTCCCGTGCCTTGCACGGAAAATCGTGATATCCACCCTTCGGGTGGGTGATATACGCTTCGCGTGTGATATACGCCTTCGGCGTGTGATATATTCCCCTTTGGGGAATGTTAATGAAGATTTCCGCCTAAGCGGAAATCAAAGTCTGTAATTAAAAGGAACGCTCTACTGCTTGCCTCCCCTTGCGAGGGGAGGGGGACCACGAAGTGGTGGAAGGGTAGTAGCGAACAATTTCAACAGACGTCACGTCAGCAGAAGAATTAACGATATAAGTGGATTTAAGCTAAAGCTTGTATCAGGGCAGTTTGCTGAAACTACAGCCTACTACCCCACCGTCTTTGCCTTTGGCAAATCCACCTCCCCTCGCAAGGGGAGGCAAGTAAAAACTTTCCGATTTTCGATCGGAAAGCAAAGGAGATTTATTTGATGGCTAATACATTTGATTACAGGCTGTTTGTTGATGAAATACCTTATAGCATTTCGGTTATTTCAACGGCAGATGACAGAAAAAGGATAGTAGTCAATAAAACTGTTGTATTTGATGATATTTGTGCGGGCTATTTGCCTCCCAGAACGGATATCTTGTACTTCCCCTTTAATATAAGGGATGAGAAGATTGTGATTTCCATTGATGATAGGGAGCTCCAGCACAAGTTCAATATTTATATAAACGGTGTTTCACCTATAGACGGCTCTACAGTTTACGGTGATCTGAAAGAAGCCGAAAGAGATGTTTCCGGCGGCTTTTTGGATTTTATAGAAAGAAAATGGAAGAAGCTTTTAGTGGAGAATCTCTGCATAATTGTGGCAGGCTTGATTGCACTTTATGATCTTAAATCATGGGTATTCTCAGTGCTTTTTATTTTATTAAGCTTAGTCGCAACGGTTTTGTTTGAATGGTTTTCAGCAAAAAATACCGTTAAAAAGTTTAACCGAAGATTTAAAATCAAAAAAGAGATTTCTGTTAAATAACTATTTTATTGTTCAGAAGGATTTATGGGAAAGATAGAACTCAAAAATATAACGTATATCTACGGCAAGGGTGCTCCTTATGAGATCAAGGCCCTTGACGACGTTTCCCTTACCTTTGAGGAAGGGAAGATAATAGGACTTATCGGCCATACGGGGTCGGGTAAGTCCACCCTTGTTCAATTGCTCAACGGACTTATAAAGCCGGACTCCGGAAAGGTTCTCCTTGACGGAAAGGACATCTGGCAGGAGCCCAAAAAGATTCGTGACGTACGATTCAAGGTAGGCCTTGTAATGCAGTATCCCGAGTATCAGCTCTTTGATGAGACCGTATGGAAGGATATTGCCTTCGGCCCCAAAAACATGGGCATGAGCGAGGATGAAATCAAAAAAGCGGTGCTGGAGGCTGCAAGCTTTGCAGGCATCAAGGAGAAGCACTTGTCAAAGTCCCCCTTCGATCTTTCGGGCGGACAGAAGAGAAGAGTAGCGTTGGCAGGCGTTATTGCAATGCGCCCCTCCGTTCTCGTTCTTGACGAGCCTGCCGCAGGTCTTGACCCCGGCGCCCGCAGAAAGATCCTTTCAAGGATCAAGGATTATCAGAGGCAGAGCGGCACCACCGTTATCATAGTTTCCCACTCCATGGAGGATATGGCAATGTACTGCGACTCCGTTGTGGTTATGAATCACGGTAAGGTGACTATGACGGGAACACCTGCAGAGGTATTCTCCCGAAGCGATGAGCTTATAGCACAGGGCCTTGACGTGCCTGCCATCACAAAGGTGGCAAGAGCGCTCCAGAGCGAGGGCGTAGATATCGGTCTTGATATCTACACCGTAAACTTTGCGGCTCAAAGACTTTTTGGGGAGGTGGACGCATGAAGGCAGATATCGCATTCGGTCAGTATTGCGAGGGAAGCTCCTTTCTCCACAGACTCGATCCCCGCTGGAAGATAGTTTTTGCTCTCGTTTATATCGTGGCACTCTTCCTTGCAAAGAACATCTTTGCATTTGCTCTTATGGCAGTTTCCATAATCGCTCTCTGGGTGCTTTCGGGCATCCGTGCAAAGATTCTCGTTAAGGGACTGAGACCCCTTCTTTTCATCATCGCATTTACGGCAATAATCAACGTTTTCTGGTTCAAGGGCGAAACACCCCTTCTTCCCGAAAGCTGGTTTTTCCAGATATACCTTGAGGGCATAATCAATGCGGCTCTCATCGTCCTTCGCGTTATGGTGCTTGTAACGGGAACCAGCATTATGCTCACCTACACAACAACACCCATTGCGCTGACAGACGGAATCGAGCAGCTCCTTGCCCCCCTTGCAAAGATAAAGGTGCCCGTTCACGAGTTTTCCATGATGATGACAATTGCTCTGCGCTTTATCCCCACCCTCATTGAGGAAACGGATAAGATCATGTGTGCGCAAAAGGCAAGAGGATCGGATTTCTCACAGGGCTCCCTTGTTCGTCGTGCAAAGGCCCTTGTGCCCGTGCTCGTTCCCCTCTTTATCTCCGCATTCCGCCGAGCGGAGGACCTTGCAACTGCAATGGAGTGCCGCTGCTACACAGGCGGCGCGGGCAGAACAAGAATGAATATCCTTCATTCCACATGGCGTGATCTTGTGATGCTTTTATTCATCTGCGCATTCGTTGCGGGAATCGTTGTGATCAACATCTTCGCACCCGGATATGTGTTCACAATGTAATAGCCTTCCCCAGCGGGGAAGGGGGACCGCCGAAGGGCGGTGGATGAGGAGAACACCTTTTTCGATGTTTTTCCTTGATCCGATTACTTTGTGAAATTAAAAATAAGATTAAACGAAATGATAAGCAATTACAACAAGAAGTTAGTGCCTATAGCGCAGGAGCTTCGTAAGAATATGACACCTGAGGAAAAGCATCTATGGTATGATTTTCTCAAAAAGTTGCCTGTAACTGTCAATAGGCAGAAGAACATAGGCGATTACATCGTTGATTTCTATATAGCAAAGGTAAATATCGTTATAGAGCTTGACGGAAGTCAGCATGGAAGAGAAGAAAACAAAAAGGCAGATGCACGAAGAGACAGCGAGCTTCGGCAACTGGGAATTAAGGTTTTAAGGTACACAAACCGAGATGTGAACAGTAATTTCAGTTCAGTTTGTGCTGATATACTCAGGCATCTTGGATTGCGCTTTGATGATTTAAAGTAGCTGGAATTTGGAGAGGACAAGGTTTTAGCTGTCAAGTAGAGAAATTGCAGACGGTGTCCTCCTCATCCACCGCCCTTCGGCGGTCCCCCTTCTCCGCTGGAGAAGGCAATCGCAGATATTCATTTCGGACGAAAGCAATGATAATAAATTATTTGAGGCTTAATAATGATAGACAATACCTTTGATTACAGGCTGTTTATTGACGAAGTACCGTACAGCATATCGGTTGATTCCTCTGACGGTGACAGAAAAAGAATAGTAGTCAACAGAACGGTCGTGTTTGACGATGTCTGTGCAGGATTTTTGCCTCCGACAACCGATATTTTGTATTTTCCTTTTGTTATCAAGAATAAACGAATTGTAATTTCAATTGATGACAGAGAGATTCAGCATAAGTACAACATATACGTAAATGATGTTTCTCCAATAGACGGCTCTTCTGTTTACGGTGATCTGAATAAAGCCAAAGCGGATGTTTCCGGCGGATTTTTTGGTTTCATAAAAAGAAAATGGAAGAAGATTCTTCTGGAAAACCTTGCTTTGATGGTGGCAGGATACTTTGCTTTCAGAGAATTCAAGAAATGGGAGTTTTATATAGCTTTCATAGTTATTTGCTTAGTCGCCATAGTTTTGGCAGAATGGCTATCAGCAAAAAGCATCATTAAAAAATTCAATCGAAGATACAAAATCAAAAAAAAGATCATTGTTAAATGAAGATTTCCGCCGAGGCGGAAATCAACCGCAATTATTCATTATTCATCATTCACTATTCATTATTCATTAATTTATGAGGAGTTCGCCGTGAAATATATACTCAAAATCAAATATATCGGCACGGCGTATTGCGGATTTCAGTGTCAGAAAAACGGTACTGCCGTTCAGAACGTGCTGACGGAGGCGGCAGGTAAGGTCTTTAAGTGCCCCTGCAGCGTTACCGGATGCTCGAGAACTGATTCGGGAGTTCATGCTCTCGGATTTTGCGCAACTGTTGAGCCGAAGGAGGATGTGAGAATCCCCGCAGGAAAGCTCCACCGCGCCTTTGCCGCATTTCTCCCCGATGATATTGCCGTTATCTCGGCAGCAGAGGTGGCAGAGGATTTTCATCCCCGATACGATTCCAAGGGAAAGAACTACATCTACCGCATATGGGACGGACTTTATGAGGACCCCTTTGAGAAAAAGAGAAGCATGAGACTCACCCCCACTCTCACCGACCGAGAGATCCTTCTCATGAAGAGAGCGGCATCCCATTTTGTGGGAAAGCACGATTTTTCATCCTTTATGGCTCAGGGCTCAAAGATCGTTGATGCCGTGAGAACGGTAAAATCTGCCGAGGTCTACAGAGATGCATCAGGATGCGTTGTGTTCTCCGTATCGGCTGACGGATTTCTTTATAACATGGTGCGTATCATGGTGGGAACCCTCATTGAGGTTGCAAAGGGAAGAATCCTCCCCGATGATATCCCCGAAATAATCGCCTCCTGCGACAGAAAGAGAGCAGGAAGCACAGCTCCCCCCGAGGGACTTTACTTAAATGAAGTTTTTTATGATCTTGATATTGACTGGAAATGCAATTGAAATGGAGGTTGCGTGAAAATACCGAAAGCAAAAATTTGAGCTTTGATTTTTTTCACGCCACCACTCTCCCTAAAAATGGGACCCAACCCATTTTTGTTTCTTTAGAAACCCGGTCGAGTTACATAACTTTATTGCCGCCACTGCGTGGCGAAATGGAGATAAATATGGCAAACAATCATGACGACGAGCTTATCAAAATAAGAAAGCGTGAGAAAAAGCAAAAGCCCGAAAAGCCGAAAAAAGAAAGAAAAATGAAGGCGAAAAGGGAAGTGCCCCCGAAGGCAGTACCCAAGGCAAACGGCGTAAAGCTTGATTTCTCTCAGGAGGAAGCTCCCCGCTTTACAAGATACTATATGTCTGTCTCCAGGAGATACCGTGCCGCAAGAGTTCTTTCAATAGTTTTGCTTGTCGGCTTCCTTCTCGTAATGCTTGTGTTCTTCCGCACAAATATAACCTATGCAAACCTCATGTACCTTGTCCGCGACCTTGATACGGACACTGCTGTCAGCATAGGCGCATACGGTGATATTTCCTATGAAAAGAGCTTCCACTCGGATTTTGCACTTTTCAGACAGAGAATAGCAGTTGCATCCTCAAAGGGATTTTCACTTTATTCCCGTACAGGAGCAAAGGATCTTGAAAGCATTGATATAATTTCAGACCCCCGTCTTGAGGTCAGCGAGAAATACGCTCTCATGTATGATGCGGGTCAGAATGATTATTCTGTATATACAACTGTTGCAAAGGTGCTTTCCGCAGAGTGCGAGTTTGAAATATACGATGCCGTTGTCAGCGACAGCGGACGGTATGCTATTCTGACAGGCACAGACGAGGCGAAGGCTCTTGTAACGGTCTACAGTCAGGATTTTCGCAGTATTGCTGAATATTATAAGGATAAATACGTAATAGATATGGCTCTCGATGCTGAGGGAAATGAGATATGCACTCTTTCCTGTGACGTTGATATTTCGGGAGTTGTATGCGAGATAATGCTCGGTAAGGTTGGAACAAAGGATTCAGTTTATCTTGAATATCCGGGAATGATGCCTCTGCGTGCCGAGTATACTGAGGATGGAAGACTCTTTGTTCTTTGCGACTCAGCTCTCCTTATCCTTGAGAACGGCAAGGAAATTGAAAAAATTGATTTTGAGGGACTCACCCCCGGGTGCTTTGGAATCGAAAAAAATCACATAGCTGTTTCCTTCCCCACAAATGCCATAGGCAGCGAAAGCAGCATTCGTGTGTTTGATACGAGCGGAAAGGAAATTATAAGTAAGTCTGTTTCTGAAAAGGTATGCTTTGTTGCGCCTGATGGCGAGGAAGCCGTATACGTTGTTGGCGAAACACAGGCTGTTCGTTATTCCCTCAGTAAAGGCAAGACAAAAACCGAAAAAATAGATGACAGAGTTATCGGCGCGGTTGCTGTCCCCGGAAGCCTTATCGTATGCTTCCCCGAGGGAACAAAATCTTACTTTATAAGCTGATAAATAATTTACAGACACAATAAGGACGGTTATACCATGGGAATTGTTCTTGATATAATGATCATAGCTATAATGGTGCTTTGTGTTGTATACGGTGCAAAAAAGGGATTTTTCAGATCTCTGATGTTCCTAGCTACGGGACTTTGCGCGCTTCTCATTGCGTATACCTTCACACCCATGCTGTCTCACTATATAAACGAAAGTTATATTGTTGAGCCGATAGCAGGCGGAATAGAAACAACATTTTTGTCGATTGCCGAAAATGCTGATTCCGCTTCTGAATATGATAAAGAGCTTCTGCTCAATAACAGCCAGTTTGTAAGTCTTATGGAGAATGCCGGCTTTACGGGTCAAGAAATCGAAGATAAAATAAACGTAAACGATCTTGGCGACAGAGAGGCTATCGCGCGTCTTGCAAGAACTGTGGCCGAGCCTATTGCAAAAACAGTTTCCGATAGTCTGGCATTCATTATTATCTTTATTATTGCTCTTATTGTGCTGAGGATAATAACAGCGATAATCGGAGCTGTGATGAAGCTTCCCGTATTAAAGGAGCTTGATGCTGTAATGGGATGGGTTTTTGGTATAGTATCCGCCCTGCTGTTTGCTTTTGCATTTGTCATGATGACAGAGTATATATTAATAGCACTTGAAACAGTATCTCCGGGAACGTTTAATTCCGATATTATTGAAAGCTCAGTTCTTTTTGAGCTTATTTCAAAAATTAATCCCATAAGTGCAATTTCAAAGGTCCTCAACGGCTGATAAATCATAAAGATGAAACTAAAATACATTCCGATTTGCTGTGCTGCAAGCGGACTTATTCCCATATGACTCCTTTTTCCAATAGCCTTAAAGGAGCTGACAATGGGAGTCGGTGCATTGATATATTATAAAAATTCAGAAAAATCGGTGCTTCCAGAAGCTACGGAAAAGCATATACCGTGCTTTTCTATACAGCAATTGGTGCCGTTATCGTCTTTGACGGATGGTTTTCCGATAATCAATGGGCGAAATTTGTGCTTTGCCTTGCAGTTGCTCTCAGCGGTGCAATGGCAATAGTGCTTTACTATATAACCTATCTCAAAGGAAAGCTCAGAAAGCAGATAGGGAAGGAAAGGAAAAACTTTTAAATGGTAATGTGTTCCAGATGCCATAAGCGAATGGCAGTCGTTTTTATAACAAGGGTTGACGGCTCCGAGCAGAAGCAGGAGGGTATTTGCCTCAAGTGCGCAAAGGAGCTTGGAATCAAGCCTGTAAACGATATTATTGAAAAAATGGGTCTCTCCGAGGAGGACGTAGACCGTATGACCGAGGAGATGCAGGACATTATGGACGGCATCGAAAACGGTGAAGATCCTCTTGGCCTCGGCGGCGCAATGACCGCGGCAGAGGGCGGCGAGGACGGTGCAAACGCTCCCGCAATAGATTTCGGAAAGCTTATGAGAGAGGGATTCGGCTCCATGTCCTCCCCCTCACCCTCACCCGAAAAGGGCAAAAAGAAGAATAAGGATGACAAAGAAGAATCAAAGCATAAAAAGCAGGAAAAGAAATTCCTTTCTGCTTATTGCCAGAATATAACCGAGAAGGCTGCCATGGGTCGCCTTGACTTCGTTGTGGGCCGTGAGCGTGAGCTTGACCGTATGATCCAGATCCTTTGCCGCAGACAGAAGAATAACCCCTGCCTTATCGGTGAGCCCGGTGTTGGTAAAACTGCAATTGCAGAGGCTCTTGCACAGCGAATCGTTGCAGGAAACGTGCCTTATAAGCTCAGAGGCAAGGAGCTTTATCTTGTAGATCTTACAGCTCTCGTTGCAGGTACACAGTTCCGCGGTCAGTTCGAGTCAAGAATCCTCGGACTTCTCAATGAGGTAAAGGCTGCGGGAAATATTATTCTCATTATCGATGAGGTTCATAATATCGTGGGAGCAGGCGATGCAGAGGGCTCCATGAACGCGGCAAATATTATGAAGCCTGCGCTTTCCCGCGGTGAGATCCAGGTCATCGGTGCAACAACCCTTGCAGAGTACCGCAAGTATATTGAAAAGGATTCCGCTCTTGAAAGAAGATTCCAGCCCATCACAGTAGAGGAGCCCGGAATCGAGGATACTGAAAAGGTCCTTCGCGGAATCAAGCATTATTATGAGGAATATCACGCTATAAGAATTCCCGAAAAGGTGCTTCGCGCCGCAGTAGTTCTCAGCGAGCGATATATCACAGACCGCTACCTCCCCGATAAGGCGATCGACCTTATTGATGAGGCGGCATCCCATATCTCTCTTTCAAGCCCCGAGATAAACGAGCGCGCCGAGATAGGCGACAGACTCCTTGATCTTGAAAAGGAGGAAAACCTCCTTAAGGCAAAGATGGACAGCGGCGAGGCTCAGGGCGAGGAGACCTATAAGATGCTTGCGGATATCCGCGTTGAGCAGCTTCGTCTTCGCGAGAGAGTCAACGAGCTCAAGCCCCTTTGCGATGAGGTGGAGATGACAGAGGCAGATATTGCCGACGTTATCGAAATATGGACAGGCGTTCCCGCCTCCACTATCACCGAGGACGAGTATTCCCGTCTTGAGGGACTTGGTGCGAGAATACGCTCCAGAATCGTGGGTCAGGACGATGCAGTTGATGCAGTTGTTCGCGCAGTGCGCCGTTCAAGAACAGGCGTATCAGCAAAAAGAAAGCCCGTTTCCTTTATTTTTGCAGGACCCACAGGCGTTGGTAAGACCGAGCTTGTAAAGGTTCTTGCAAACGACCTCTTTGTTTCTCCCGATTCACTTATCCGTCTTGATATGAGCGAGTTTATGGATAAGTTCTCAGTTTCCCGAATCGTTGGAGCCCCTCCCGGATACGTGGGATACGACGACGGAGGTCAGCTTTCCGAGAAGATCAGAAGAAGACCTTATTCCGTAGTCCTCTTTGACGAGATCGAGAAGGCCCATCCCGACGTTATGAATATCCTTCTTCAGATTCTTGATGACGGCAGGATCACCGATTCCCACGGAAAGACGGTAAGCTTCGAGAATACTGTTATCGTAATGACAACAAATGCGGGAAGCGGCGGCACAACAAGCCTTGCAGGCTTCTTTGAAAATCAGGATACAAGAGCGGGTGAAAAGACCCTCAAGGCTCTTTCCGATTTCCTTCGCCCCGAGTTTTTGAACCGCGTAGACGAGATCGTCACCTTTCGCGCGCTTTCCGTCGAGAATTTCTCAGGCATTGCGAAAATCATGCTTTCCGATCTTGCAAAGACACTTTCCGAGAAGTTTATCACTCTCACTTATACAGATTCTGCATCGGAATATATTGCAAAGAACTCCTATTCACAGAAGTTCGGCGCAAGAAATATGAGAAGATACGTTCAGACAGCCGTTGAGGATAAGATTGCTGAAAAGATCGTTGAGACAAGAGGAAACATCTCTCACGTTTCCCTCGACTGTCAGAACGACGAGCTTGTTATCACAGCGATGTAAATTCACCCGTAGGGGAGGTCTCCTCCCCTACGGATAATGAATCTCGTTTTCGTTAAAGAATAAATACATACACCCGAAAGGTTATAATATATGAACCGTGAAAGAAACTGGCACAGTCTGGAAACAGGCGACCTTGAGAGGATCTTTCGCACCGACGGTGCAAAGGGTCTCTCCGACAGGGAAGCCGAGCGAAGACTGCGCCACGGAAAAAATACGGTCTGGGAGGTAAAAAACGCCTCCGTCAAAAGATACGCAGTCCGTTCACTTTTCGATCTTACTACGGTGCTTCTCGTTCTCGCGATTTTTGCCGCCGCGTTTTTCGGCAGTGCAAAAATGGCTGTTGCAATACTCACCATGCTGGTCATCGGTCGTGTTGCAAGAATTGCCGTCCACGTATGGGCTGAGCGCGTTTTTGAGAAAAACGCGAAGGAGTCCTTGCCCCGTGCAAAGGTGGTAAGAGGCGGCACGGTCAAGGTGGTTGATTCCGAGTCGGTTGCCCCCGGCGACGTTATCATCCTTGATACGGGAGATACCGTACCCTGCGATATCCGCTTGACTGCGGCAGACAACGTCCTCATTTCCGAGGAAAACGTAACCGGAGTCCGCGGTGTCGTTTCCAAAAATTCAAATACTATAATCGCGGGGCAGGGCGACGTTCCCATCACTATGAGAACAAACACCGTCTATGCCTCAAGCGTCGTAATTTCCGGCTTTGCCATCGGAATTGCCGTTGCAACGGGAGATGATACACTCCGCTGCACAAGAGAAGGCAGGATCACCCTTTCAGGCGAGAAGGACGTTTCCACAGTTGAAAAGCTTTCCGACTGGGGACGCATCTGCAGCCTTTGTCTTATCGGTGCCGCTCTTGCTATCACCGTTATCGGTATACTTCTCGGCGGCAAGGGACTTTTCCAGGTCTTTCTCCCCTCCATCGCTATGGCGGCGGCAGGACTTTCCGAGTTTATCGCAGCCGTCGGTGCCTTTGCATGGGCGCAGAAGCTGAGAGAGGATGAGGGCGGTGTTCTTTCAAGATCATCGATTGCAGAAAAGACTGCAAACACAGACCTTCTTGTACTTAAAAGCATAAACGTAGTTAAAAGCGGAAAAACGACTCTCCATTCATTCTATACAAACGATAAGCTCACCCTGATGGGAACAAAGGGAGCTAAAGCACCCTCGCGCCTTCTCCGACTTGCCTGCTACTGCACGGGAGCATCTCCCGAGGGCGGCATCGTTTCGGGAAATTTCGGCACCCGTCAGCGTGCATCCGATGCGCTTTCATACAGAATAGTCCGCTCCCTCTGGGAGGATAACGGCAAGGGCGCTGCAGCCCCTGACGTTTATCAGATAGTTTCCCATATGTCCGCCTCGGATATAGATGCCCGCGGATTTGATAACGTACTGCTTTTGCAGGCGGGCGAGCTGTATTTCGCAGCTATGGGAAGCGTTTTCGGTATTCTTTCAATGTCCGCATACCTGAGAAAGGGAAATGAGATAGTCCCCCTCACACAGGAGGACCGAAATAAGATCGAGGCATATGCAAGAGAACTTTCAAAGCATGGAGTTACTCTTTGCGCCGTCGGTCTTCGCAAATCTCATTACGATCACCTGAGAAGAGTTTCCGTTCTTCATTCAAAGCTTTGCTTCGAGGGCTTTATCGCCGTAGCAGACAGAGCTGCTGCAGGCGTTGTAGGCTCCTTCGAGGATATGAGAGAGACAGGAACAAGATTCGTCATCTTCTCCGATAAGGGTGAGGAGGACAGGCTCTATGCAGAGGCCGAGGGAATCTTCAAAACAGGTGACCTCTACCTTTCCAAAAAGGAATGTAAAGAAATAAAGGCTCTTGCTCCCGAAAAGGGAAGCCTTACAATTATTGAAACACCCGGCGGAACAGAGGGGCTTCGCGAAAGACTTCGCATAATGAAGCTTATCCGCGAAAACGAGCTCTTCGTTTCATACGTAGGCAGCGGTATCGAGGATATGTGGAATATGAAGTGCGCCGATATATCCTTTGCCGTAGGCACTCAGGGAGCTATCCCTCAGGGAATCCGCACCGAGGCTCACGGAATCGTCAACAGCGAGGGCGGCGGATTTGACGGCGTCTGCAAGCTTATAGACAAATGCAGAAAATCCCTTCTCAATATCAGAAGCGCTCTTAATTATCTCATAGCATCTCAGGTTGCCCGCCTTGTTGCAATGCTTCTTTGCGCGGCGGCGGGACTTGCGCTCCCCTCTGCGGCAAGCCTTGTTCTTTGGGGCGTGCTTCTTGATTTCTCCGTAGCCTTTGCAACGGCAACGGTGCCGGGAGAAGAGAAAAGCGCTCGTCTTCGCGCAGGCCATATTTCTGCAACGCCTGATAGCTACTCAGACGTGCTGCTTCCCACAATGTACGGAGCGGCCCTTGCGGTGCTCAGTATTGCGGTGCCCTTCGTGGCACGGGCCCTTGCAAGCTTTGGCGGATTTGCACCCGCTATTACGGATGCTTCTCTTATGACCTGCTCCGTTATTTCCTGCATTATCGCAATGCCCTTTATCGGTGCTGAGTATGCAGGAGGTCACGGACTGTTTTCAAAAAAATCAAAGCTTTCCGTGTTCTATATCGTTCCCTTTGTCCTTTCCTTTGTTGCTGCTGTGCTGATGCTTTTCATCCCTGCAGTGAGAGAGGCCTTCGGAACAGAGTTCCCCGGATGGATAATGACAGCCTTCACACTTCTTCCCATGGCGATAATAGTTGCTGTGATGTCCTTTGCGAGAGCTGCAAATAAGTCCCAAAAGCGGACAAAATAAAGTATATAATAAAAAGGAGATATAAAAATGTCAGAATGTACTCATGATTGCTCCACTTGCGGCGCAGATTGCGCTTCCCGCAAGTCAGCTATTGAAAAAGAACCCCTCAATCCTGCGTCCAGCGTTAAGCACGTTATCGGTGTAGTATCCGGTAAGGGCGGCGTAGGTAAATCCATCGTAACAAGCATGCTTGCAACAGAGATGCGCCGCCGTGACTACGGTTCCGCTATTCTCGATGCAGACATCACAGGTCCCTCCATCCCCAAGGCATTCGGTGCAGGCCGCGGTGTTGAGGCAGAGGGCAACGTAATGCTTCCTCACTTCACAAAGACAGGCATCCAGATCATGTCCGTAAACCTTCTTCTTCAGGACGATACAACTCCCGTTGTATGGAGAGGTCCTGTTATCGCAGGTGCAGTAAAGCAGTTCTGGACAGATACAATCTGGAACGACGTAGACTATATGTTCGTTGATATGCCTCCCGGAACAGGCGACGTACCCCTCACAGTATTCCAGTCTCTTCCCCTCGACGGTATCGTTATCGTAACAACACCTCAGGATCTTGTTTCCATGATCGTTGAGAAGGCGGTTAAGATGGCGAAGATGATGAACATCCCCATCATCGGACTTGTTGAGAATATGTCTTATATCGAGTGTCCCGATTGCGGCAAGAAGATCCACGTATTCGGTGAAAGCAAGATCCACGAGATCGCAAAGGAGTACGGACTTACAGTACTCGCACAGATTCCCATGGATCCCAAGCTCACAGCCCTTGTTGACAAAGTCGGATCGTAGCC
>JAZUAR010000106.1:0-20304 GCA_045638055.1 Candidatus Avispirillum sp. | reverse complement strand
TTCAAAAAAGGTTTTGCATAATACTAAAAAAGCATTACAGAGCACGCTCTGTAAGGCTTTTTGTTATTTCATGTTTCTGTCGATGTAGTCCTGGAGGATGAGGGTTGCTGAGAGCTCGTCTACGTTATCCTTGCGCTTCTTGCCGCGGACGTTGAGCTCGGAAAGGATATTATGGGCGCTTACGGTAGTCAAGCGCTCATCGTAAAGCTCCACGGGCACGCCTGCCATCTCGGAAAGCATTGCCGCGAAGGCACGGCATTTCTCACTTCGGGGGCCTTCTGTGCCGTTCATATTAAGGGGATTACCCACAACGATAAGCTCAGCCTTTTTCTCCTTTGCCGCATCGGCAACTGCCTGAGCTGTTTTTTTCATTCCTTCACATCTTACGCATCCTGCGCCGAATGCGAATGTTCCTGCATTAAGTGCAAGACCTGTTCTTGCGTCGCCGTAGTCAACGCCAAGCACGATTTTTGCCATTGTAATCTACTCCTTATCCGGTTATCTTGCTTCCTTGATACTTTTTGCAAATGCTTTGATCTCCTTGAGGGTGGGGATAGACGTTGATGCGCCCTCTCGGGATACACAGATAGCGCCTGCCAGTGTTGCAAATCTTGTCGCCTCGAGAATATCGCCCTTCTGGAGATATGCATATGCAAGGGCCGCCGTAAATACGTCGCCTGCCGCAGTTGTATCCGCAACGGTGACCTTATGGGCGGGGATTATATTATAATACTTGCCGTCGTACACAAAGCTTCCTCTGTGACCGAGCTTTATAACCACGTACTTTGCCTCGGTGATGGTTGCAAGTCTCACTGCTGCCTTAAGACAGTTCTGTATGGAATCCGGTCTTATACCTGTAAGTATCTCGCACTCCGTTTCATTGGGAGAAATGATCTCCACGCCCTGAAGCTTCTCAAGGGGGAAATCCGCTCTTGCGGGTCCTGCATCCACGAAAAAGGGAATTCCCTTTTCTCTTGCAAACTCAGCCGCCGCGATCACAGCCTCATCGGGTATCTCCATCTGCATGAAAACTCCGTCGGGATAGCAGTTGAATGCCTCCTCAACGTCATTCTCGTTGAGGCAGTTATTGGCGCCGGGGTATACTATAATACGGTTCTGGCCGCTTTCCTCAACTATAATGGAGGCAAGGCCTGTGGGCGCTTCCTTATCCTCTCCGATGAATCTCGTATCGATTCCCTCGGATTCGTAAAGCTTTTTGAGCTTTTTTGCATTATCGTCTTTTCCCATTTTGGTGCAGAATACCGTATCTGCGCCGATTCTCGCAAAGGCAAGCGCGCTGTTTGCGCCCTTTCCGCCGGGTACGTAGCTGTAGCCCCTTGATTCGATAACAGTCTCTCCCCCGTCGGGAAGTCTTTCAACTCTCTGAACAAAATCAATATTCGCAGAGCTTACTACAAGAAGTCTTTTTTTCATGATCCTGACCCCTTTATCTTAATATAATATCATTATATAACTTTTTTCGCCTCTTTGCAAGACATAGTTTTTATGTTAAGACTTGCATTAGGTGGCTCATTATGATAAAATTTTATATATAAAATATATCTTAAGGAAGGTAATTACCTATGGAAAGAATTATTGCCAAAACCATTGCCGAAACCGAAAAGTGTTTTATTGATGAGTCTATCAACGACAAAAAGGAATATACAACTGCCACCATGCTTCTCGGTGAGCGTTTTTCCTATCAGATAGCTTACGTTAACGAGGGTCTTCCCGTTGGCGTTGAAAACATGTGGTGCCGCGTTCGCGTTGAGGGCCCCTGCGCTGACTGGGTAACTCTTCAGAGAATCGAGTCTATCCCCGTTCGTATGCCTGCAACTATCGACTGCGAGGACCAGAACTTCCTTCGCCGCACCCCCGGTCTTTATCCCGACCTTCTCAGACCTATGACAAAGGAAACAGAGCTTTGCACAGCAAAGAGCCTCCAGGCTCTCTGGGTAGACGTTAACGTTCCCGAGGATGCAGAGGGCGGCAAGTACCCCATTATCGTAACCTTCTATGATGATGCTCACGGCGATCTCGCATCCTGCGAGTTTGTAGCTGAGGTCATCCCTGCTGTACTCCCCGATCAGAAGCTTGCCGTTACTCAGTGGTTCCACCCCGACTGCCTTGCAGTTTACTACGGCGTTGAAATGTGGTCTGAGGAGCACTGGGCAATTATTGCAAAGCATCTTGACGTTTACACAAGAAACGGCCTTAACATGATCCTCACTCCCGTATTCACTCCCGCTCTTGATACTGTTCCCGGCGGCGAGCGTCCCACATGTCAGCTTGTTGACGTTTACAGAAAGGACGGCAAGTGGTCCTTCGGCTTTGACCGTCTTGAAAGATGGGTAAACCTCTGTCTTGACCTCGGTATGGAGTATTTCGAAATTTCCCACCTCTTCACTCAGTGGGGTGCAAAGCACGCTCCCAAGGTTATGGCTCACACTGAAAACGGCTATGAAAAGGTATTCGGCTGGGAGACAGACGCTTGCGGCGAGGAGTATCCCGCATTCCTCAAGGAGCTCATCCCTCAGCTTATTGCAAAGCTTGAGGAGCTTGACGTTGCAGACTGCACAGTATTCCACATCTCCGACGAGCCCGGCAGCGATATGCTTGAAAGCTATAACTCCGCAAAGAACACCGTTAAGGAGTGCCTCAAGGGTCAGATCATTATGGATGCCCTCTCCGACTACTCCTTCTATGAAAAGGGCGTAGTTGAGCATCCCGCAGTTTCCACAGACCACATCGATGCTTATATCGATGCAGGCGTTAAGGACCTCTGGGCTTACTACTGCTGCTGTCAGGTAAACGGCGTTTCCAACCGTATGGTTGCAATGTCCACAGCAAGAAACCGTATCATCGGTCAGCAGTTCTTCAAGTACGACATCGCAGGCTTCTTGCAGTGGGGCTTCAACTTCTACTTCACTCAGGGCTCCCGCGAGTTCTGCGATCCCTACCACTGCACAGACGGCGGCTGGTGGGTTCCCGCAGGTGATACGTTCTCCGTATACCCCGCACACGGTGGCGGCGCATACGAGACTATCCACCTTCTCGGCTTCACAGCAGCTCTCAACGACCTTCGCGCATTCAACCTTGCAGCTGAGCTTTGCGGCAAGGATGCCGTTATGGCAGTTATCGAGGAGCAGGGCGAGGTTACCTTCAAGGAATATCCCAGAAATGACGAGCAGATCCTCTCCGTTCGTGAGAAGATCAATCGCATGATCGCTGAAAAGCTTTGATAATATGAAAAAGCTTATTAGTTTTTTCTGTATACTTCTCGCACTTTCTCTCCTGCTTCCATCCTGTGCAAAGAAAACAGGCAGCGATGATTACGATCACGCCGCCGATTTCACAGAGGAGGACGGAGAAATATACCAGAGCGTTCCCCATGACCGCTACAAGGGGTACGAGTTCTGTATCCTCAACGCCCGTGCAACCACCTCTGCATCCTTAATGGATGCGGATACGGTGGTGGGCGACAGCCTGAACGAAGCACTTCTCCACAGAAATTTCAACGTTGAGGAGCGCCTTGATATTGAGATTTCCGAGGTTATCGATACACCGAAAAAGGCTTTTGACATTGCCGTAGCCGCCTGCCTCTCCGGCGAGGACACCTATGATGCTATCTGCAATTCCGCAGACTATATGGCAACCATGGCTGTTTGCGGCTATCTTGTTACAGACCTTGACCTCCCCGGTCTTGACCTGACAAAGCCCTGGTGGAACGAGGCGGCCGTTGACTCCGCAAGCGTTGACTCCGCGCGATTCTTCTTTTTCGGAGATATCCAGCTTTCCTATTTTGATGCCCACAGCATGGTAGGTGTCAATATGGATATGGTCTCCGATATCAGCGGTATGCCCGACCCCTACACCCTTGTTGACAGGGGCGAGTGGACTGTGGACAAAATGGTTGAGATGATGGCCATGGCCGACAGCGACCTTGACGGAAACGGCACCCTTACATGGGAGGACCGCTATGGCTCCGCCCTTGATAAATCAGGGGTCATCTCCCTTATTGCGGGATGCAATTCCTTTATTTCCACCCGAGATGAGTACGGTCTCCCCGAGCTTTCCTGCTTTACCGACGAAAAGCTTTACGACGTTTTCGCTCTCCTTTCCGATAATCTCTATTCGAGACAGGAGTATATCTACGATACGATAAAGAATGAGGCCGACGGTATGAGCGCCGCTGCAATGTTCAAAAACGGACATACTCTTTTCCACGTCACCACAGTTGGCGAGCTTGCAAATCTGCGAACCATGGAATACGAATTCGGCGTTCTTCCCATGCCTAAATATTCGAAGGATCAGCCCGAGTACGTTTCTCTTATCTATGCCTCCGATGCAACAGCGCTGGGTGTTATGAAGACCTCAAGAGACCTCAAAAGAACGGCAACCATCCTTGAAAATCTCGCGGCAGAGTCCCACAGAGAAAAGGGCATCCGCCGCTGCTACGTCGATTCAGTTCTCTCCTTCGTTTACCTCAATGATGAAAAGTCAAGAAAAAATCTTGATATCATTCTGGGCGCAGGAGTTTTCGAGCCCAGCCAGATATACGGCTGGGGCGGTATTTGCGATAAGATCTCGGAGATCGCAGGCAAAAAGGACGTTTATTCCTCAAGCCTTGCATCTGTCAGAATCAAAGCAATCTCCGACGTCAGCGACACTATAGAGGAAGTAAACAGACACAGATAATAAAAAGAGCTGCAAAGCCGATCCCGGCTTCGCAGTTCTTTTTATTACACTAAAATTCGGGTTTATAGGGGAAACGAACCTGTCCATTCGTAGGGGCCGATATCGCTTCGATTCGTGTTCAGATGATTGGACGAGCAATGCTCGCCCCCTACATTGTTCAATTTCAAACTTCCCGATAAACCCAATTTGACAGCAAAACAAAAAGAGCCCACCCTTAAGAGGGTGGGCTCTTTGGTTCTTTAGAAGAGGTTTGCTGCGCCTACTCTTACTGCCTCTGCGTTTTCAGCAGCGGGAAGAGTGGGTGTGAGCACGAAGGAATCGAAGTAGATTGTTTCGCCTGCGCTCGCATTGATTGTGAATGCAATTGAAACGATTTCTCCGGATGCCTCTGTGAACTTTACAGTTTCTGCATTAAAGAGCTCGTTTGAAGCAACGTTAACAGTCTTTTCAGAGGAGCCGTCTGCATAGGTATATGTAACAGTTACGCTTACAGCCTCGCCGTTCGCGTTCTTTGCGCATACGGTGATATACTTGAACATATCAGCCACAAGACCGCTTTCTGTCATATCAACGGTGAGAGTTACGTTATCCTTATTAAGAACGATCTCTGCAGCCTTTTCCTTTTCGCTGTAGGACACCTTAGCTTCTGCGCCGCCAACGACAGTAGCCTCGCTGCGACCGGAAAGGATCTTCTTGATGAGAGCGGAGTCGTTAGGTGCTACCACGCCGTCAGCATCCAGATCAAGTGCTGCAATGTTAGCCTCGCCGATATCAAGACCTACAAGGTAGCGTCTCATCATGAGGGAGTCTACTGCTGTGACCTTGCCGTTGCTGTCAGCATCGCCCGCGAGGTAGCTTTCGCCCTCGGGAGCCTTGAGGATAGCGCTTGTTGCATCGTCTGCCATAAGATATGTCACAGCCTCTGCTGCATTCTTGTTTGCTGTGCGCTCGCGCTCTATTGCAATATCAGCTGCGTTTTCGCTGTCTGTTGCAAGAACGATGGAGCTTACAAGGAGAACGTCCTTAACTGAGCAGGACGCGAAGGGCTGGAGCTTGAGTGACTTGATCTCTCCGCTCCAATTTGCATCTGCGGACATATCGATAATATAAGAATGATATTCTCCGTCAAGGATAAGGTTAACGGTAACAGCGGTGCAATTGCCTGTTGCAGTTGTATAAGTAAGCTTAGCCTGCTTTGCCCTTGTTCCGTTTGTGAGGGGAGCCTTTGCTGTGAATACTACGTATCCGAAGTCGTCAGCGCTTGCTGTGTTATCGCCTGCAAGATAATCAATGGTGAGAGCAGGATTTCTCGCATTGTTGATATATGCGGAAAGTGCATTTTCCTCCTCACTGAAGGTAGCGTTTACGTTGGTAGCTGCACTGATCGTATCAAGAGGCTTTGTTGTGTTGAAGATAAGCTTTGAAATATCGATAGCGGAGTTTGCAATATTCTCAGCGGAGGTGGGAATTGCAGTAAGAACAGCGGCGTGCTCCATATACTTTGCGCGAGCCTCGTCTGCTGTTGCAGAGGATGCGATATCCTCAGCGGCTGCAGCTGCAAGCTTTGTAAGCTCTGCCCAGTCTGCGCTGTCATAATCCTTTTCATATCTGTAGCTGAGGATTCTGTTTGCGAGACCTGCAGTGTACTCTTCTTCTGTTCCCTCTTCGAGAGTCTTCATAATGCCCTGAACGAAGATACGGTTGGAGAAGTCATTGGGATGGCAGAGGAAGTCGCCTGTCATATCAATGTAGTCCTTGCGTGTATCAAGGTACTGATGGATGCTTGTTGTATCGGAGATCGCAACGCCCTGTCTTTCAAGAGTATAAAGAGCATCTGCGTATGCGAAGAACCAGTCCTCGGGGAAGATGAGGGGGTTGGAGAGAATGGGAGCTACGAGAATAATATCGCAATCGGGGATATTTTCGTTGATAGCATCAATTGCCTGAACGAGAGTATCGATATAGTAGTCCGCAGACTCACCTGCCATACACTCGTTTGTACCAAACTCGATAATAAGAAGGTCGGGGTCATATGCAACGATATCTGCCATTCTTTCGATAGCATACGTTGCTGTTGCGCCACCCTGAGCGATGGTCTCGTTTTCGATAATAACGTCGGGATATCTTTCCTGGATAGCCTTTGCAGTCATATCGCACCATGCATCTGCATAAGGAGCAACGCCCTTATCGCCGATGTCACCGGAAACGTTTGCACCGCCTGCAATGGAGTCGCCGATACCCATAACCTTAACTGTATTTCCGGGAGTGTTGAGCTTTTCGATAACGTTTTCAAGATACATTCCCTTTGACTCGGGAACAACGCCCTTCCACTCGTTCTTAACAGTATAGGTGATATTCATATAGCCTGTGAAGTACATATCGTACTGACCTGCATATACGTAGTCGCCGCGGAGAGTTTCCCAGAGGGTGCCCTGAGTGTTTGCATCCTTATATACTGTGCTGTATGTGTATTTTCTGATGGAGCTGCCCTCGGGAATAACGAGCTTGCCGTCTTCGATGAGGTAGTCCACACCGTAAACGTATTCCTTGTTAAGATAGGAGTTCTTAACGGATACTACGCGGTCGATCTCATACATCATTTCGTTGGGAAGGAGTGTGCCGTCCTTTTCCTCAAGAACGAAGAAGGACTCGTTGAACACGATATCATTGTCCCAATAATACTTGGTATAGCGGTCTACCTCGTATGTATCGAGATCAAGATATTCCTCATCGTACTCAGCAAGTGAGCCGTTTGCATATTTTTCGATATCTTCGATGCCATCATTCATCTTATCGAAAATATAAAGTGAATAAACATCGGAGGGAGTATAGGAGAAAATAATCTCCTCGGTTTCATAGGAGGGGCAAACACCTTTAAACTTATGGCCCGCTGTCAAAGAAGTCTCTGCGAGATATCTATCGTCCTCAACTCGGACAGTAAGGGTCTCATCTGCAGCAGTTGCGGGAAGCCAGAAAGCGTAACCGCCGGTTGCATTTGCAACCTTAACAGTTACCGTGGAGCCTGCCTCGTTTGCTGTGATCTTATAGGATGACAGATAGCTGTCATACTCAATTGCCGCACCCTCAGCCGTGATCATATCAGCCGTGATGGTGACAAAGCTTGCAGCGTCCTCTGCAGAAACGGGGAAAGCAAATCCCGTAACTACGATGAGAGCCGCAAGAAGCATAGAAATAATTCTTTTCATAACGCACCTCAAATTATATTTTGATTGTATATATTCTACCACAGCCCTATTATTTCGTCAACAGATAAACCGCATTTTTAACAAAGGACCCGCCCTCGAAAAGTCAAAGAAAAATCAAACAGATTGACTTTATAGGGAAAATGAGGTATAATATTCAAAAAGCTATCCACCCACTAAAATGAAAGAATTGATGATTATGATTAAACGTTTCTTATCGATACTGACAGTCATTATACTGATAGCGACTACCGCCCTTCCCGCTCTTGCCCTCGGACCCGTTGTTGCTGAAAACAACGATTACATACTTGAGGAGCAAAGCTATATCGGCTGGGACGGTTGCTCTGTTACCGTCCGCGGTGACGGCTCCTTCGAATACACCCAGGACGGCGCGGCAGTATACGTTTCATTCGGCACGAGAGTGCCCGCTGCGACAGTTACAAAGGATAAGCTCCCTTATCCCGTAACCACCCACAGCCACACTGCCAATGACGTAAGCTATACTGTGGAGCAGTTCGCTCTCGGTGATGAAAGCGGTGCTGTTTGCGTTTACTCCAGATTCACCGTTAAAAACGATTCCGACAAGACAGTTGACTTCCCCACGGTGACGGGTACTGTGCCTGTAGGCACCGCCCCCTCTTCTGTCAGCGCAGAAAAGTCTGTATCCTGCGACTATATCGTTTCCCTCAAGGCACCGACGGTTGAAAATGTCGCAAGCTCTCTTAAGAGCGAGACCTTTGACAGCGCCAAGGAAAAGATGATCTCCCACTGGGACAGCTATTTTGAAAGCATTCTCAACGTCAGCAGTCTTTCCAAAGACCACAAGAGCGCGATCACCGCATACCGCTCTGCTATCGTTGACTATGCAATCGCAGGTATTAACTCTCCCGCAGTTACCCTCGCATCCGCAGACCTTGCAAAGGAAGCGCTTTCAAAGAGCAACGATGCTTACACCTGCGCCCTTGCGGCAATCAAGCTTGGCTCCATCGACGGTATTTCCTCAATCGACAATATCGACAACGTTATAGACGCGATCATCAATACAGAAAAGGCGCTCCCCAGCCTCTCTCTTGAGAAAAATCTGGATACGCTTTTAACTGTGCAAAGCTATGCATACCTCCTTAAAAAGCTCTCGGAGCAGGACAGCTCTTATGCTGAAAAGCTCCAGCAGGTCAAGGAATATGCAAAGTCACTTGCAAGCAATATCGCATCTGCCGTAAAAGAGGTGGAAAAATCCCTTTCCTGCGACTGGGAGGTTGCAACCACAGACTCATCTGCTCCCATCGTTCTCAACGGCGAGGAGCGCATCTCTGCAAAAGCACTCTGTTCCTGGTATATAAAGAGCGCAGTTTTCACAGACGTGCCCTCAAAGGAGCTTGTTGCCCTTGCTCAGGATGCAAACTCCTACTATGATTCAGCAAACGATCCCTGCGCCGCTATCCTTTCTCTCTTCTGCGAAAGAGAGGACAAAACAGCCCTCATCGGTCACGGTGCACCTACCTCTCTTCTTGCAACCAACGAAACTATCACTGTTGACAACATTGCCCTTTCATCAAAAAGCACAGTTTCCATTACCGTAAAATCAAGCAAAAACAATATTAATATAAGCCTTGCAGGTGCAAGCTCAACTCCCTTCCAGATCAAATTCCCCGTTCTCTGCGATAACATGGACTATGCGTCCGTGGGCTTTGACTGCGACAGCGGCGTTGTTACAGCCCCCGAGGGCACTTCCTCCGTTTCTATCAGACTTTTTGAAAATATCTCCGCTACCGAGTCTATGAGAAAAGCTGCGACAAAGCTTGAGGTCGCGATCAGCGAGGCTTATGCAAAAAAGGTTGAGTCTCCCACAACGGTTTCCAAGGAGGCGTTTGACAGCGCTCTCAAAAAGGCTGAAAAGGCCCGCACCGCAACCGAAGAGGAGCAGCTCGAGCGCGCAGATGCGCTCAGCGAGGCAACCGCAGCACTTTCTCCCATGGTTGCAGGATACACCTATTCCTTCCCCGAAACTGATATTCCCGTGGGTACCATCACAAACAGTGAGGTGTACCAGAAGTTCTCTCTCCCCTCAAAGGGTACCGTTACATCCCTCTTTGTTAAGGGTAATTATTCCGAGGGTATTTCCGCTGCTATCTACACTCTGAGAGGCGACAATTATACCACCGACGAGCTTCGCGCAGAATCCTACGGCACAGAGGCCGAAGGCGGAATCATATTCGACGTTGAATTCGAGGCCGAGGCAGAAACGATTTACGTTCTTTGCATCTTCTCTGAGGACAGCGCAGTTTCTCTCGCACTGGAAAAGAGCAATGCAGGCACTGCCCACACAACTACTCTGGGCGAGACCGTGGTCTATACAGCCGCATCCCTTGCCTTTGAGTTTACTGTCGAGCAGGCAGACAGAAAGGACCTTGATACCTTCTATACATCCTGCCTCGAGGCTAATACCTCAGGCTATACCAAGGAATCACAGAAAACCTTGAAGAATAAGATGAAGGCCGCTAAAGCCCTTCTCTGCACCGAATCCGTTACGGTTGAAGAGTATGAAAAGACCTATGATGACCTGAAAAAGGCATTCGACGGACTTGATACCTATGCCTCCGAGGATAAGATCGAGGAAACTCCCGTCGTGGGACTTGTTCTCATCGTAATCGTTATCGTCCTTCTGGCAGGCACGTTTATCACCGCCCTCGCGGCAAGAAAAAAGATGAACCCCGATTCATAAAGAAAAGAGCTGTTGCAAAAGCAACAGCTCTTTTCTTTATTTGAACATTTCCGTGGAAAGATATCTCTCGCCTGTATCGGGGAGGAGGGCAACGATTTTTTTGCCTCTGTTCTCTTTTCTGGCTGCAATGATGCTTGCGGCATATACTGCGGCGCCTGAGGTGATTCCCACAAGGATACCCTCTTTTATTGCGAGGACCTTTCCCGCAAGATAGGCCTCTTTTTCGCTTATAGTGATTATTTCATCAACAACGCTCATATCAAGGATCTCGGGCTTGAATCCCGCGCCGATGCCCTGAAGGCCGTGAGATCCCGCCTCACCCTTTGAAAGGAAAGGGGAGCTTGCAGGCTCAACTCCGACTATTTTAATATCGGGGTTCTTTTCCTTGAGGTATTTTCCCACACCGCTGATCGTTCCGCCTGTTCCGATGCCGGCAACGAAAACGTCCACCTTGCCGTCGGTATCCTCCCAGATCTCGGGGCCTGTGGTCTTATAATGAGCAAGGGGATTTGCGGGGTTTACAAACTGACCTGCCACTACGGCTCCTTCAATTTCCCTTGCCAGCTCCTCTGCCTTTTCAATTGCGCCCTTCATACCGAGAGAGCCTTCTGTGAGAACGATCTCTGCACCGTATGCTCCGATAAGCTTTCTTCTTTCGATGGACATGGTATCGGGCATAACAATAATAACCTTGTATCCTCTTGAAGCCGCAACGGCAGCGATACCGATGCCTGTGTTTCCGCTTGTGGGCTCGATTATAACGCTTCCCTCGCCGATCTTTCCCTGGCGATCAGCCTCAGATATCATAAAAGCGCCTACTCTGTCCTTAACGCTTCCCGCAGGATTGAAATATTCAAGCTTTCCGAGAATAGGCTCGTCAATTCCAAGCTCCGCAGAAAAATTGGCAAGCTCCATAAGAGGAGTTTTTCCTATAAGCTCAGTAACGTTTTTATATATCATGGCAGTACACCGTCCTTTTTATTATAGGTTAATTTTATCACCCCGCCCCACCTGTGTCAATGTTTACTTTTTTACAAAAATGTGATAGAATGATAAAAAACCGAGCGGAGGTTTTATATGAGCCTTGAAAAAACCTTTGAAATGATGCATTCGGGAGACCTGTATCTCCCTATGGAAAAGGAGCTTTTTGATTATCAGCTCCAGTGTCTGGAAAAGCTTTACGATTATAATGCAACCCGCCCCTCAGAGCAGGAAAAGAGAAGCGAGATGCTTCGGGATATGTTTGCAGAAATAGGCGAAAACTGCTATATCGAGCCACCCTTTCACGCAAACTGGGCAGGAAAGCACGTCCATTTCGGAAGCAACGTTTATGCAAACTTCAATCTCACATTGGTTGATGATACCCACATCTACGTCGGCGATGCTACAATGTTCGGCCCAAACGTGGTTGTTGCATCGGCAGGACATCCCATCCTTCCAGAGCTTCGCGTTCAGGGCTATCAGTATAACGCCCCCGTTACTATCGGCAAAAACTGCTGGATAGGTGCAGGCGCCGTTATCGTCCCCGGCGTGACTATCGGGGATAACGTTGTCATCGGCGCAGGAAGCGTTGTCACAAAGGATATTCCCTCGGGAGTTGTTGCCGTCGGCAACCCTTGCCGCATTCTTCGCGAGGTCGACGACCGCGACCGCGAGTTTTATTTTAAAAGCAGAAGGATTTCTCCTGACCTTTTTTGAAAAGTGATTTTTCCGTACTTTCCTTGAAAGGAAAGTACCAAAGGAACTTTATACTGACAAAGAAATCCAAAGGCAAAAGCCGCAAACAAAAAGACCACCAAAATGAGCAAACTTATTTTGGTGGTCTTTTTTTGCGGCAGGCGCTGAAGGCGCGCAGGGCTATGCCCTGCATTTTTTGCCTTGCGACATTCAGCAAACCAATTTTAAAAGTTTTTTGAAGTGCAGAAACTTTTTTCAAAAAAGTTTTTGCATACCAACTCTTACTTCATCCCCTTGAGTATCTCGCAGACAAGCTGATACATTCTTTCTGTTGAAGGGATGTTGAGTCTTTCGCGGGTGGAATGAACGTCTCTGAGGTCGGGACCGAAGGAGATGCAATCGAGGCCGGGAATCTTTTCAATGAAGAGTCCGCACTCGAGGCCTGCGTGGATGGCCATCACCTCGCCTTCCTTTCCGGAAAGCTTTTTATAGGATTCAAGAACGAGATCGCGAAGGGGAGACACCTTTGCATACTGCCATGCGGGATAATCTCCGTGAGAGCTTACCTTTCCGCCCATGCATTCAACTGTTGCGCGGACTCTGCGGATCAGCTCCTCCTTCTGGCTTGTGACGGAGGAACGCACCGCAAAGCTGAATTCAAGGCTGTTTTCCAAAAGCTTCAGCACGCCAAGATTAAGGGATGTCTGAACGAGGCCCTTAATATCCATGCTCATCTCCTGCACGTGATAGGGGACGATATAAAGGCAGCAAAGAAGCTTCTTTGTATCGTCGGCGCAAACTGCCGCCATAGCGCTGCATTTCTCAAAGGAAACAGTAACGCCGGGGTCACTTGTGGCAAGCTCGTTTTTATAGATGGCGTTATATTCCTCAGCCATTGAAGCGAATTTGCCGACCTTTGCCTCGGGCACGGCTACAACTGCCTCGGTAAGCTTCGGGATTACGTTATCAAGGCTTCCGCCCTCAAGTGCGCAAAGACGGATATCTGCCGCCTCGCACATATCAAAGAGCATTCTTGCCATAAGTCTGTTTGAGCTACCGCGGCCCTTATCTATCTCAACACCTGAGTGGCCGCCCATAAGGCCGGAAACTGAAACCTTATAAAACTCAAAGCCGGAAAGCTCTTCTCTCTTGCAGTCAAGGGAGCAATTTACTCTCGCACCGCCTGCGCAGCCTACTGTGAAGATACCCTCCTCCTCGGAATCGAGGTTGATAAGGCGCTTGCCCTTAAGGCCCTTGGTATCAAGTCCCTGTGCGCCGTCCATGCCTGTTTCCTCATCAACGGTGAACACCGCCTCGATAGGAGGATGAGCAAGGCTTTTATCATCAAGAATAGCCATAATAACTGCAACTGCAACGGCGTTATCTGCGCCAAGAGAGGTGCCGTCTGCCCAGAGCCACTCGCCGTCGGTGCAGAGCTTAAGACCCTCCTTTTCCATATCGATAGGACAGTCCGCATCCTTTGCGCACACCATATCAAGATGTCCCTGGAGGATTACAGGCTCACTTGACTCGTAGCCCTCGCTTGCATCTTTATATATGATGACGTTATTAAGATCGTCCTGATAATAGGAAAGTCCGTGCTCCTTTGCAAAAGCAACGCAAATATCGCTGATCTGCTTTGTATTTCCCGAGCCGTGGGGGACAGAGGAAAGAAGCGCAAAATATTCAAAAACCTTTGCAGGCTTGAGATTTTCAAATGTGTTCATAAGTATAGCCTTTCTGTTTTTTCGCTTTTTCTAATTATACTCCCCAAAGCTCCCGTTGTCAAACGAAAAAATGGCTGTTGCGATTGCAACAGCCATTTAATATTACAGATTAGTCAGCGATTTCGCAGTACATGAAGTACTTGTAGCCGAGGGGGTTAGCAAAGAAGCCCTCAACGTTGTCCTTAACCATGTAGATATCTGTGTAGTAGTAGAGAGGTGTGATCGCACCTGTCTCCATGAGCATATCCTCAGCGATGTGCATGAGTGCATAACGTGTATCGTTGTCTGTGCAAGCCTTGATCTCAGCGATAAGAACGTCATAAGTCTGAGCCCATGTGCCGTTCTCTACCTTGATGTCATAGCCGAGAGCTGTGAGGTCGAGGTTGTACATAGCGAGATCCTTGTGTGCACCCTTACCGTACTGAACGTCGTTGTTACCGGAAACTGTTGTCCACATATCGAGGAAGCAGATAGGATCGTTGTAGTCTGCGAGCCAGCCGTTACGTGCAACTGTGTAGCCGCCTTCCTTACGTGTGTTAAGGAATGTGTTCCACTCCTGGTTCTCGAGCTGCATGTTGATACCAACTGCTGCGAGAGCGGACTGGAGGTACTCACCGATAAGCTTGTGTGCGTCGGATGTGTTGTAGAGGTAGGAGATTGTGGGGAAGTCTGTGAACTTCTCGCCGTCCCATGTGTAGTACTTCTTGAGGATTTCGATAGCGGAATCGAAGTTGGACTTGATAGCGTCCTTGGATACGTCGTAGTAACCGTCGTAGTCCTCGCTGTCGCCGGAGTTCTTGTAGAACTCAGAGCCGTCAGCGTCTGTCATACCCATTGCAACGAAGCCGGGAGCGGGAACCTGACCTGCCTGACCGATCTCGTCTACGATGTAGTTACGGTCGTAGAGAAGGCCGATAGCGCTTCTGATCTCAGCCATAGCCTTTTCAGCCTCAACGCCTGTGAGCTTGGAAGACTCGGGAAGGATGTTTGCGTTTACGTTCCAGTTAACGTAGTATGTACCGATCTGACCAGCTACAACGAACTCATCAGGATATGTTTCCTTGAGGTTTGCGATCTCGTTTGTAGGAACGTCATCGATAAGGATCCATGCATCGTTCTCGAAGTTAGCGAGCATGTTGTTGGAGTCATCGGAGAGGTAGAACTCGATCTTATCCATCTTAACTGCGTCTGCATCGTGGAAGTTCTCGTTCTTCTCGAGTACGATTACAGAGTTGTGCTCCCACTCTGTGATCTTGTATGCACCGTTACATACGTATGTGGAGGGGTCTGTTGCCCAGTTCTCGTCCTTAACTACGTCCTCACGTACGGGGAAGTAGGTGGGGAATGCGAGAAGCTCGTTCCAGTATGCTACTGCATTTGCGAGAGTGATCTCGATTGTCTTGTCGTCAACTGCCTTACAGTTGAGCTTTGCGTCGGGGTTAACGTAGTTGCCGTCATCATCTGTAGCCCAGATGTCTGCGTAACCGTCAACTACCTCGAACATGTAGCCATAGTCAGCTACGAGCTCTGTGGAAGCTGCGCGGTTCCATGCAAATACGAAGTCAGCTGCAGTTACTGCCTTACCGTCGGACCACTTAAGGCCGTCCTTAAGTGTGTAGGTGTAAGTAACTGTGCCGTCATCGTTTACTTTGCCTTCGGGCAGCTCTTTAGCTGCGTCAGCTACGATAACGAGGTTGCCATCCTTGTCCTGAGCCCACTTAGCGAGGCCGGAGAAGAGGTGGGAAACCATTGTTGCGCCGTCAACTGCGGAGTTGAGGGCAGGGTCGATTGTGTCAGGCTCGGAAGCAAGGCATACTGCCATGGATGTTGCTTCGTCTTTGTCATCTCCCTTTTCGGTCTTGCCGCATGCAGCAAGAGAGAGAAGCATAGCGCCTGCAAGGAGGAGTGCTAAAAACTTTTTCATGAGATTTTTTTCCTTTCTCAAAATATTTTTTCGTTTTTATTTAAGCCGTTAGGCTTATGCACATTAATTGATCTTGTCAATATTATGACAAGCTACGAAGTGTCCCTTAGATACTTCCTTGAATTCGGGAACCTCCTGAGCGCACTGCTCTGTTGCATAGCGGCAACGAGTGCGGAAGGGGCATCCGGAGGGAGCATTAAGGGGTGAGGGGATATCGCCTGTGAGGGCGATACGCTGGTTTGCTCTCGCGATCTTGGGATCGGGAATGGGCACTGCGGAGAGGAGAGACTGAGAATAGGGATGGAGAGGTCTGTTATAGATCTCATCCGCATCTGCAAGCTCTACCATCTTACCGAGGTACATAACCGCGATTCTGTCACTGATATGACGAACAACAAGAAGGTCGTGAGCGATGAAGAGATAGGTAAGGTCCTTCTTCTCCTGAAGCTCATCGAACATGTTGATTACCTGCGCCTGAATAGATACGTCCAGCGCGGAAACAGGCTCATCACATACGATGAAGTCGGGGTTGAGGGCAAGAGAACGGGCGATACCGATACGCTGACGCTGACCGCCGGAGAACTCATGAGCATATCTTGAAGCATGCTCGGAGTTAAGGCCAACCTCTGCCATAAGAGAAAGGATTCTCTCTTCTCTTTCCTTCTTATCCTTATACATCTTGTGAACGTCAAGGGGCTCACCGATGATATCGGATACTGTCATTCTGGGGTTAAGGGAGGAATAGGGATCCTGGAATACCATTGTTGCCTTCTTGCGGAATTCCTTGATCTGAGACTTTGTCTTAACGGGGTTACCGTTATAGAACACCTCACCTGCGGTGGGCTTATAAAGGTGGAGAAGAGTTCTTCCCACGGTGGTCTTACCGCAACCGGACTCACCAACGAGACCGAGGGTCTCGCCCTTATTGATAGTGAAGGATACGTCGTCAACGGCCTTTAAGGGCTTAGTCTTGAACGCGCCTACACTGATATTAAAATACTGCTTTAAGTTTTTGACCTCGATAAGCGGAGTGTTATTCTTTTCAGACATTATTCGTTACCGCCTTTCTCAGTTTCGCAAACAGCCTCGATCTCGCCTGCCTCAAGCGCATCCTTCACGTTCATCCAGCATCTAGCAGCATGATCGTCATTGATCTGCATGAAGGGACCGGGATGATGGATACATACCTTCATAGCCGCATCGCATCTGGGAGCGAAGGGGCAGCCCTTAGGCATATTGAGAAGGTCGATGGGAGTACCTGTGATAGGCTGCAGCTTCTGTCCCGCTGTGTTCTGAGTGGGAATGGAGCGCATAAGACCCTTTGTGTACTCATGCTTGGGGTTATAGAAGATCTCGTCTGCTGTTCCCTGCTCACAGATAGAGCCTGCGTACATTACGATAACCTCATCGCACATCTGGGCAACTACGCCAAGATCGTGAGTGATCATAATGATTGCCATACCAAGCTCTTCCTGAAGAGACTTCATAAGCTCAAGGATCTGAGCCTGGATAGTAACGTCAAGAGCTGTTGTGGGCTCGTCTGCAATAAGGATATCGGGCTCGCAAGCAAGTGCCATAGCGATCATAACTCTCTGACGCATACCGCCGGAAAGCTCGTAGGGATACTGCTTCATACGCTTGAGGGGCTCGTTTACGTTAACAAGCTCAAGCATCTCGATAGCTCTTGCTCTCGCTTCTTTTCTGTTTCTGTTTGTATGGAGTGTGATAGCCTCCATAAGCTGATGACCGATCGTATATGTGGGGTTAAGGCTTGTCATAGGGTCCTGGAAAATGATGGACACCTTATTGCCTCTCACCGTTTTCATCACCTTTTCGCCTGCACCTACAAGCTCCTCGCCGTCAAGCTTGATAGAGCCGCCGACGATCTTACCTGTGCTTGCAAGGATCTGCATAATGGAATATGCAGTTACGGATTTACCGGAGCCGGACTCACCTACGATACCAAGTACCTTACCGTGGTCAAGGAAGAAGGAAACTCCGTTTACCGCTTTAACTTCACCTGCAGGGGTGAAAAAGGAGGTTCTTAAATCTTTTACTTCAAGAAGTGACATTTTCTTACCTCCTCCTTAATTCTTAAGCTTGGGGTCAAATGCATCGCGCAGACCGTCGCCGAAGAGGTTAAGGGAAAGAACGATAAGCGAAATGACTATTGCGGGGATCAAAAGAAGATGGGGGTAGGATCTGATACCGTTGAGGGCATCGGATGCAAGAGAGCCAAGGGAGGGCATAGGTGCGTTTACACCGAGGCCGAGGAAGGAAAGGTAGCTCTCTGTAAAGATAGCGCTGGGGATCTGAAGCGCTGTGGAAATTACGATAACGCTGATACAGTTGGGAAGAAGGTGCTTGCGGATGATCCAGCCACCCTTAGCGCCTGTAGCACGGGCGGAAAGCACGTACTCCTGCTCACGGAGAGAGAGGATCTGACCTCTGATGAGACGGGACATGGATACCCAATAAAGAAGAGCGAATACGATGAAAAGGCTGATGATATTTGTACCAAGCTTTTCAAATACTGTACCCTCAATAACTGCTGTAAGAGCTGTGTTAAGTACTGCTGCAAGAAGGATTACCATAAGCATATCGGGCAGAGAGTAGATAATATCTACTATTCTCATGATAACGAGGTCAACCTTGCCGCCGCAGTAGCCTGCGAGAGAGCCGATGGTTACACCGATGATAAGAACGATAATACTTGCAAAAAATCCTACTGCAAGGGAGATTCTTGTTCCGTATACTACACGGATAAAGTAGTCACGTCCTGCAGAGTCTGTACCGAAGATGTGGGGGAATACCTTTTCGCCTGCCTCTATTCTTTCCTGCTCTGTTTCACCGTACTCAAAGGGAGCGAGGTTCTTATAAGTACCGTCAACAGGCTGACCGGGAGTAATACCGAGCTGCTGCTCATAGGAATAGGGCCAAACCATGGGAATAATGACAGATGCGAGTGCAATGATAACTACCACGAAAAAGCTGATAGTTGCGATTTTATTTTTAAGAAGACGCTTGATACCATCCTTGAAAAATGTGGAGGAGGGACGCATCTTCACCATATATTCTTTTTCTTCTGCTGTTGCGGGAATAAAGGATTCCATATCAACGTGGAAGCCAAAGTGCATTTTCTTCTTCATAATAATATATATGTTCCTCCTTCTTTATTATTCGAAGGTGATTCTGGGGTCTACAACCTTATAAAGTATGTCGCTGACAAGGTTCATAATAACGATAAGTGCAGCGAGAACGATGGTTGTACCCATGATAAGAGGATAGTCTCGTCCTGTGATACTGTTTACGAATGCACGACCGATGCCGGGAACCGCAAAGATCTTCTCAACTACGAGAGAGCCTGTTACGATATAAGCAAGCATAGGTCCGAAATATGTGATAACGGGGATAAGGGAGTTCTTGAGAGCATGACCGAAGATGATCTTAGACTTTGAAACACCCTTTGCCTTGGCTGTTCTGATATAGTCCTGACCGAGAACCTCAAGCATGGAGGAGCGGGTAAGACGTGTGATATAAGCCATAGGATAAAGCGCAAGAGTTATAATAGGAAGAATAAGTCCGTCTGCTGTTGCGCCGTTTGCCGGGAACCATTGCAGCTTTACCGCAAAGTACAAAAGCAGAAGAGTACCCATGATAAATGAGGGCATAGATACGAATGCCGTTGTGATTACCATTATTACTCTGTCAATAAACTTATTTCTGTTAAGAGCTGCAACTGCGCCGAGAACGATTCCGGAAATGAGGGCTGAAAAAGCTGCTGTAAGACCGAGCTGTGCAGAAACCTTCATGCCGTCTGTAATTACGTCGATTACGTCTCTACCTCTCTGCTTAAGAGAAGGACCGAAATCAAATTCTGTTACGATATCCTTAAGATAAGTAAAATACTGCTCGGGAAGAGGCTTATCGAGGCCATACTTTGCTTCAAGAGCATCCATAGCCGCCTGAGAGATAGCCTTCTCTCCCATGAAGGGTCCGCCGGGTACAAGTCGTGTTACGAAAAATGTAATGGTAATAACGACCCATACTGTGAGAAGCGCCAGCAATATTCTTTTCAATATATAAAACAATGTTTTTGTATTCATTCTACTACCGCCTGAACTTTATTTGCCGGATAAAATCTATCAGCTTTAGTCTTATTGTGCAAATGTAACACATCGCGACAACAATGAAGTTATTATAATACATTTTTTCGAAGAATGCAATGTTAATTTGCTACAAAAATATCCCCAAAATTGCAAAATAATGCCCAAAGGTTTAGCTTTTTATGCCAAAAATGCAGCTTTTGTTTTGTGGAACTTCATTATGAACAAAAAATGAACAAAAAGGCGC
>JAZUAR010000105.1:0-27848 GCA_045638055.1 Candidatus Avispirillum sp. | reverse complement strand
ACCTTCGCAAATTGTGCAGATGGGCGGACCGTCGAGGACGCCGGTCCCTACACAAAACCAATTTCGTTTATCCGATAAACTCCGATTTGTCTTTCTCTTTAGAAGTTTTTTGGGAGTGAGGAGGAAGAAAAAACGATTGAGTATCGTTTTTTCAACGACGTAACTAAAACAAGGAGAGTAGCGAGCCGAGTGTATCGAGGCGAAGCTAATCGACTATGTTTTAGGAAGATAGAAACTTTTTTCCAAAAAAGTTTTTGCATCCGCATCCCCTTAATCTACAAAATCAAACTCGATGTCGAACATCTTAACTGTATCGCCCTCGGTACAGCCTGCTTCTCTGAGCTTGTCGATGATACCGTTATCGTTGAGAGACTTCTGGAAGTACATAAGAGACTCGCGGTCGCTGAAATTGATTCGGCCGCAAAGCTTTTCAAGCCACATACCTGTGCAAACGTATGCACCGCCGGGCGCTCTTCTGATCTCTGTATCCTCGGGAAGTGCATCCTCGTAGGTCTCCGCATCCTCCTCTGTGATCTCGCTCTCATATACTATGATGGGAGGAAGGTCTCTGAGCTGATTTTCGATCTCACGGAGAAGCTCGGGGATTCCCTCTCTTGTTACTGTGGAGATGGGGAACACCTTATATCCAAGCGCATCTGCAAGAACCTTGAGAGATGCGAGGTTTTCATCGTCCTCAAGAACCATATCGCACTTATTAGCCGCAATGATTCTGGGGCGGCTTGCAAGCTCCTCGGAAAACTCCTCAAGCTCCTGAGCAATAGTATCAAAGTCCTCAGTAGCAGTTCTGCCCTCGATGCCTGAAATATCAACTACCTGCAAGAGAAGTCTGCAGCGCTCGATATGTCTGAGGAAGTCGTGACCGAGGCCTGCGCCCTCAGCAGCACCCTCGATAAGTCCGGGGATATCCGCCATAACGAATCCGCGGTCCTCGCCTGTATTAACAACGCCAAGAGAAGGCTCAAGGGTTGTGAAGTGATACTCCGCAACCTTGGGACGGGCAGCTGAAACTGCCGCGAGAAGAGAGCTCTTGCCCGCAGAGGGAAGACCTACAAGACCAACGTCTGCGATCATCTTAAGCTCGAGAACAAGCTCCTTTTCCTCGCCGGGAAGTCCGTTTTTAGCAAATCGGGGGATCTGACGGGTGGGTGTTGCAAAATGCTTGTTACCCCAGCCGCCGCGGCCGCCCTTACAAACTGTGAATGTTTCATCATCGGACATATCCTTGATGATCTTGCCGCTTTCTGCATTGCGGATGATTGTTCCGCGGGGAACGGGGATGATAACGTCCGCTCCGTTCTTGCCGTGGCGCTTTGCGCCCTCGCCGTTGCCGCCGTTTTCTGCGATGAACTTTCTCTTATATCTGAAGGCAAGAAGAGTATTGGAGCCTTCGTCTATCTTGAAAATAATATTACCGCCGTTACCGCCGTCGCCTCCGTCGGGGCCGCCCTGAGCTACGTACTTCTCACGTCTGAAGGACACAGCTCCGTTACCGCCGGCACCTGCTTTTACGTATATTTTAATCTTATCAATAAACATAGTTTTCTCCTTTCGATAGGGAGCTTAATTTTCGCGAGGTCTGGAGCCGTAAACCTCATTATAATGATGGATGGCATCCTCAATAATGCGCTTTGCCTCCTCGGGGCCTGCAAGCTCGTTTACTACTGTATCCTTATCCTCAAGCTGCTTGTATACGGAGAAGAAGTGCATCATCTCATCAAACTTATGCTTGGGAAGGTCATATACAGACTTATAATTATTATAGTTGGGCGCTGAGAAGGGGATCGCGATGATCTTTTCATGGTAATGACCGTCATCAAGCATCTTGATAACGCCGATGGGATAGCACTCTACAAGAGTCATGGGGATGATCTCCTCAGAGCAGATAACGAGAACGTCCAGAGGGTCAAAATCGTCTGCATAGGTGCGGGGGATAAAGCCGTAGTTTGCAGGATAATGGGTGGACGTATAGAGAATACGGTCAAGTCTGAGCATGCCTGTTTCCTTATCAAGCTCATACTTGTTCTTGCTTCCTCTTGAAATTTCAATGGAAACAACGAAGCTTTCGGGTGTGATTCTCTCTGCTGAAATGTCGTGCCAGATATTCATTTTCAGTTCTCCTCTCCAAGCATTTCTTTTACTACCGCACCGAGAAGCTCGCAGCCCTTTACGATAGCCTCATCTGTGGGTGTGGAATAGTTAAGGCGAACAGCATTGATAGTATCGTTTGTATCGCAAAGGAATGTGCTTCCGGGAACTACTGCCACCTTATATTCAAGTGCCTTCTTTACGAAATCGGGCATACTGATCTTCTCGGGGAGTGTGAGCCAGAGGAAAAGGCCGCCCTCGGGACGGGTGTAGGTCACGCACTCGGGCATTACGCGGTCAAGAGTTTCCAGCATAAGATTGCACTTATCGCGGTAAAGCTTTCTGATGCCTGCGATGTGTGCGTCGAGATCGCACTCTGTCATAAAGCGGTATGTGAGCATCTGGAAGAAAAGGTTTGTATGAACGTCCTCGCTCTGCTTTGCAACAACCATCTTCTGAATAACAGGCTCGGGACCGCACATATAGCCAACACGCATACCTGCGGAGAGGATCTTTGAGAAGGAGGAGGAATAGAGAACGATGCCCTCTGTATCCATGCTCTTGAGAGTGGGAACCTCCTCGCCTGCGAAGCGAAGCTCGCCGTAGGGGTTATCCTCAATGATCATAACACCGTGCTTTGCACAAACTGAGTAGATAGCCTTTCTCTTTTCAAGGCTTGTTGTGAATCCGCCGGGGTTCTGGAATGTGGGGATAAGATAAACGATCTTAACGTTCTTGATCTCAGAAAGCTTTCGGTCAAGCTCGTCTGCATCGATGCCGTCCTCGCCAACGGGGAGACCTACAGTTTTTGCGCCGCAGGAGCGGAATGCGTTGAGGGCACCGATGAAGGTGGGGTCCTCGCAAAGAACAACGTCGCCCTCATTGCAAAGAGCCTTGCAGGCAAGCTCAATTCCCTGCTGGCCGCCTGAGGTGATGAGAGTCATATCGCCATCTCTGCCGATATCGAACTTCTCCTTCATTCTCTTTTCAACTTCCTTTACAAGGGGAGCATAGCCCTCTGTTGTGCCGTACTGAAGAGCGGCAGAGGCGCTGTCGGCAAAAATATCTGCTGCGATTCTTGAAAGATCCTCAACGGGGAAGGAAAGAGGGTTGGGGTTTCCCGCAGCGAGACTGATCATCTCGGGGTCACCAAGGCTCTTGAAAATTTCACGGATTGCAGAAGGCTTCAAGGCCGCTAATTTATCAGAAAAATAGTATTCCATAATTTATGTATTCCTTTCAAAGGGGCAATTTACTATAATAGAATATTATACATCAAAAATTTCCCCATTTCAAGGAGTGAAAACGGATTTCTACCTATATTATATTAATTTATGATATTTTTGAAGCTCTCTCCCGCCTTTGCCCCCAATACAATAAAAAATCATTTCCGCCAAAGCGGAAATGCTCCTTAACGTTCCCCTCGGGGAACACATCACTTCCCAAAGGGATACATCACTTGCCCAAAGGGCAAGCTTCACGCGGCGAAGCCGCACATCACTAAAAAATCTCCCCAAAAGGGGAGATTTTTTTACTTCTGCTTCTGTCTCTGACGGGAGATATTGATCGCGCCCTCGGGGATGCTGTTGATATGCTCGAGAGAAAGGCCTGTACCGATAGCAACGCAGGATACTGCCTTATCCGCAATCTTTGTCTTGATGCCTGTTACGTTTGCAATAAGTCTGTCAAGACCGTAGAGAAGGCTTCCGCCTCCTGTCATTACGATACCGTTATAAAGGATATCTCCAACAAGCTCGGGAGGTGTTCTTTCGATTACTGTACAAACCGCCTCGAGGATAGCTGTGATAGGCTCCTCAAGCGCATCGGGCATCTCAAGGGATGAGATCTGAACTACCTTGGGAAGACCCTGTACAAGACAGCGTCCCTTAACCTCGATAACTCGGGGCTCCTCTCTCTGCCATGCGCAGCCTACCTTGATCTTTATTTCCTCAGCTGTACGCTCGCCGATAAGCACGTTATGGCGACGGCGCACGTATCTGATGATAGCCTCGTCGAACTTATCTCCCGCAACCTTGATGGACTCGGAAACTACTACGCCGCCAAGAGAAATAACCGCAACGTCGCAGGTGCCGCCTCCGATATCTACGATCATATGACCGTTGGGAGTGGAAATATCGATTCCCGCACCGATAGCCGCAGCTACGGGCTCCTCGATAAGATAAGTATTCTTCGCACCCGCCTGAGTTGCCGCATCAACTACGGCACGCTCCTCTACCTCTGTGATACCGCTGGGCACGCAGATGATAACTCTGGGCGCAAGGAAAGAGTTTCCGCAAGCACGCTTGATAAAATACTGGATCATTCTGAGAGTATATTCATACTGGCTGATAACGCCCTCTCTGAGGGGACGGATAGCTGTGATGTTGCCGGGAGTTCTTCCCAGCATCTGCTGAGCTTCCTTGCCTACTTTAAGTATTTTATCTGTATTTCTGTCGATAGCTACAACTGAGGGTTCCTTGAGGACAATGCCCTTGCCCTGAACGTAAACAAGAACTGTTGCAGTACCGAGGTCTATTCCTATATCTTTTCTCATTCCGAAGAAATTACTGAAAAATCCCATAAATCTGTTCCTTTCATTCAAAATTAAAGCCGCTATATTACCGATTATAGTATAATACATATTTTTACTTTTTGCAATGTATAAACCGTAAATTTTTATTTTATGGAATTTTTGCAAAATAAATTATATTTTATTTAATTTGTTCACACATTTTCCCCTACTTAGTGTTATAATAGAAGGGTCTATTACAGCTCAGGCTGAAAATTATATGCTACGGGAGGAAAATGGTTTGATCGAAGTCAAAAACCTTTCCAAAAACTACGGCCCCGTTCCTGCGGTAAAGGATATCAGCTTCACCGTCAAGAAGGGCGCTATCTACGGCTTCCTCGGTCCCAACGGTGCCGGAAAGTCTACAACACTTAACATGATCTGCGGCTGCCTTGCTACAACACAGGGCTCTGTCAGCGTTTGCGGTCATGATATTATCGATGAGCCCATCGAAGCAAAGGGCTGCATCGGCTATCTCCCTGAGATCCCCCCTCTCTACACCGATATGACTCCCTTTGAGTATCTGGAGTTCGTCGGTCTTGCAAAGGGTCTCAGAAAGAACGAGCTTTACGATGAGCTCGAGTACGTTATGGAAAAGACAGGTATTGCAGACGTTGCAGACCGTCTTATCAAGAATCTCTCCAAGGGATACCGCCAGCGCGTCGGTATTGCTCAGGCACTTGTGGGCGACCCCGAGATCATCATTCTCGACGAGCCTACCGTTGGTCTCGACCCCATTCAGATCTCCGAGATCCGTAACCTTATCACAGAGCTCGGCGAGGACCACATCGTTATCCTCTCAAGCCACATCCTTCAGGAGATCGAGGCTGTTTGTACCCACGTTATCATGATCTCCAAGGGTAAGATCGTTGCAGACGAGAGCCTCGAGGCCCTTACTGCAAACGAAACTCTTGAGGAGGCCTTCATCCGTCTCGCAGGCGAGAGCCTTGACGCAGGCGCGGCATATGCTGCTCAGCTTGCGGAGGAAAAGGAAGAAAAGAAGCTTTCCAAAAAGGGTAAGAAAAAGATCATCACAGAAAGCGACAAGGGCGCAGCATACTACGAGGAGGTCTTCGTTGACGAGGAGCCCGAGGAGTATGAAGAAATCATCGAAGAAGAAGAGGAGGACAACGAATAATGTACGCAGTTTACAGAAAAGAATTCCGTTCCTCCCTTACAGGAATGACAGGCTGCATCTTTATTTTTGCAGTTCTCTTCGTTCTCGGATATTTCGTTCAGGGCATTCAGCTTTCAGGCTCCCCTCAGATCGAGCTTTCCATTGTTAACGGCGCCTTCTGGTCTCTTATCCTCACCCCCGTTCTCACAATGAGACTTTTCTCCGAGGAAAGAAAGACAAAGACAGACCAGCTTCTTTATACACTTCCCATTTCAACAACCTCCGTTGTTCTCGGAAAGTATCTGGCAATGGTAACTATTTTTGCCATTCCCTGCGCTGTTCTCGCGATCTATCCCATCGTTTTCTCCTTCTTTGCTCCCGCGGGAATCAACTTTGCTATGGCATACGGCTCAATCTTTGCATACTTCCTTCTCGGATGCGCAGTTATTGCTCTCGGAATGCTCATTTCCTCTCTCTTTGAAAGCCAGGTTATCTGCGCGATCCTTAATCTCGCACTTCTCCTTGCCTTCTATTTCCTCACATCAAGCGCCTCCACCATTTCCGACAGTGCGGCAACAGCTCTCGCGATGGTTATCACAATAGCTCTTATTGCGGCTCTCATCGTATATCTTGCAACAAAGAACGTTATCGCACCCATAATTACAGGAGCTGTTCTCGTTATCGCTGCAGTTGCAGTATATCTGATCAATTCTGAGCTCTACGTCGGACTCAGCACAAAAATCATTTCCGCAATCTCTATTTTCCAGCCTATCATAGCCTTTGCGTACAATGTTTTTGATATTACCTGCTTTATCTACTATCTCTCCCTTGCTGCACTCTTCGTTTTCCTCACAGTGCAGTCCTTTGAGAGAAGACGCTGGAACTGACAGGAGGTACAAAAATGAAAAACAAGAAAAAATTCATGATCGGCGCGTACAGTGTTGGTCTCACCGCCATTGCCGTTGCCATCGTTATTGCACTTAACGTATTTTTTGCGTATCTTCCCACAACTATCACAAAGCCCGACACCTCCCCCGAAAAGCTTGCGACAGTAGGCGCTGACAGTAAAAAGGTCATCAAGGGTCTTGATACCGATATTACTATTTACAGAATCTACTCCGATACCTACACATATCAGAGTGCTCAGGGCGCGCAGTCTACTATCCCCCTTGACACAAACCTTAAAAATCTCCTTGATAAGTACGCTGACGCTTCCTCAAAGATCACCGTCAAGGAAATCGACCCCGTTGAAAACCCCGGTCTTATCAAGAAGTACACCGATACTACCCTCAATCAGAACTCTCTTATCGTTGTCAGCGAAAAGAGAAGCATCTGCATCGACGGCTCTGCTCTCTATAAGTACGAGATCGCAGGATATGAGGGTCAGTTCTTCTCATACGAGGATTACTACAATATGCTTATGTACGATATGTACTACGGCAGCGGTCAGGGAATGAGCGCTACTGAGTATTTCTTCGGTGAGAACGAGATCACAGGCGCCCTTGACTACGTTAACAGCGACAATATCCCCGTTGTATACGAGCTTTCCGGCCACGGCGAGGTTTCCGTTGCATCCGGCACATTCTGCCAGATGATCATTGACGAAAATGCCGAGATCAAGACTCTCGAGCTTCTTTCCGAAAAGACTGTTGCTGTTCCCGATGACGCGGCTGCTCTCATTATCTACGCTCCCTCCGCAGACCTTGCAGACGCGGAAAAGGATGCTCTTATCTCCTACGTTGACGGCGGCGGAAAGGTTATCCTCCTTTCCTACCACAAGACATTCCTCAAGGAAAAGATGCCCAACTTCGCAGCATTCACCGCTCACATGGGCCTTGAGGCTGTTGAGGGTCTCGTTGCCGAGGGCGACTCCAAGCATCACTATCCCGAGGCTCCCGTTTCCATCATGCCCGTAATTTCCGGCAACGGAATCACAAAGTCTGTTGCAGATTCCAGCCTTTATCTCTGGATGGATGAGGCTCACGGAATCAAGCCCGTTGGCGAAAGCGACAAGATTTCCGCAGCTCCCCTTCTCACAACAACAGAAAAGGGCTATTTCTACACAGATGAAAGCGCAAAGGCTCCCGATTCTGCCGCAAAGCAGACCTTCGGTCTTGCATATCAGTCCTCCGTTGTAAACGAGGAAGGTAAGGCAGGCGGTACACTTTACTGGTTTGCAACACCCTACTTCATCTATGACGGCTACAAGGACTACGCAAACGGCGAGGTTTTCAGAAATATCTTCACAGAGACCTTCGGAAAGACAACCTCCGTTTCCATTATCGGTAAGCCCATCACACAGTCCACCCTCCAGCTTACAGCCCAGTCTGCATCTGCTATACAGATAGCAATTCTCGTAGTTATCCCCGCAATCTCTCTCATTGCAGGCTTTGCCGTATGGTTCGGCCGCCGCAGAAGATAACGCCATGAAAAAGAAAAACTTAAAAAAGCTTATATCCCTTCTTGTTCTCGTTGCCATTCTGGCAGGACTTGTTATCGGCTCCGTTCTTCTCAAGAAAATGAACGAGGTTGAGGAGGAGACTCCCGATGAAAACACCTCCGTTGTTATTTTCGATAAGGGAAGCGCTATTGCAACGTCCATCCATTTCAAGACAAAGGACAATGAAATGTCCTTCTCCTACGTGAACGAGGACTGGGTCTATGACAAGGACAACAACTTCCCCCTCAATCAGGACAGAGTTGCCGCTATGGCTCAGGCTATCGGCAAGGTAAGCGCAACCGTTACTCTTGACAATGCTTCCGAAGATCTTTCCGATTACGGACTTGCAAAGCCCTCCATCACAGTAGACGCCGTATTCTCCGATAAGACTGAAAAGACATTCCTTTTCGGTGATAAAAACGGATTCAACAGCTGTGTCTACTTTATGATAAAGGGCGACAAAAACGTTTATATGGTTGAAGAGAATCTTTCCGAGCCCTTCGCCGCTGACCTTGATTACCTCTACGAGCCTGAGATCTATACCCTTCAGAAGGAGGGCATCACCTACGATGAGGTCTCCTCCATCTCCCTTACAACGGTAAAGAAGGATTCCGCCACAGTTGCAAACAAGATCACAGACGAGAAGGGTATCTACGATCTCTTCGAGCTGATCTATACCCTCGATCTTTCCGATTACGAGGACTACTACGCCGACAGCGATGAAATGAAGTCCTCCTACGGCATTAGCCCCGAGGGCGAGCGCTTCACCGTTACCTATAAGGTAGACGATAAGGAAAAGGAATATACAGTCTATATCGGTCATAAGTTCGAGCCCGCAGCAGAAGAGAGCGAAACAACAGGCGCTGACGAGGAGGAAAAGAAGGCTACACACTGCTACTTCTACACCTTCGAGGGAAGCTCTGTTGTCTACTCTGCCGACGGCAAGACCGTTGACGAGATCTTCACCTATCTCACTTATACACCCAAAGCTGACGAAACAACAGCACAGGAATGAGGTTAATATGATTACAGACAAGATCACAATGCTCAGAAGCTATGCTTCTTATAACGAAAAGTTCAATATCGTTGCAGATTTTCTTGAAAAGAACAGCCTTGATTCTCTCCCCATGGGTCGCACAGACCTTGAGGGCGGAATCTTCGTAAACGTAAGCGAATACGAGCCCTACGCCGCAGGCGACAAGTGGGAGGCCCACAAGAGATATGCCGATCTCCAGATCGTTGTGGCAGGAGACGAATGCATGGACGGCGCAGCCCTCGCGGATTGCACAGGCGCCGGCGAGTATTTCGAAGAGGACGACTATATGTTCTACGATAAGTGCATCGGCAGCTTTGCAACAGTTAAGGCTGTTGCAGGCACATTTGCATACTTTGCACCCACAGACCCCCATCGTCCCGGAATCCGTTATCAGTCTGCTACAGTAAAGAAGGCTGTATTCAAGATTCCCGTATAAGCTTTCCCCCAATTTTCCAAAAAAAGCTCAGAAGCTAGAAAAAGCCTGAGGAAGAACCGTTCTTCCTCAGGCTTTTATCATAGCTGTTATACAAATAAAAAAGAGGACCGCATGTTCGGCGGTCCTCTTTTTTTAAGAACAAAGCTATTTAATTAAGCTTACCTGAAAGGATCTGCTTGATAGTGTAGGAATCGTATACGTTGATCTCGCCTGAGCCGTCAACATCTCCTGCAAGGAGCTGATAAGCATCAGGTGTGATCTTTCCTGCAATGATTCTCTTGAGAATATTGGAGTCAAGTGAATTGATCTCTCCGTTATTGTCAAGGTCTCCTGCAATTACGTCGGGAGTTTCACTGTAGTCGGGGTCTTTCTCGCCGCAGTCTGTGCAGGTGCCGCCTTCATAGGTGTGACCTGTGGAAGGAGTTACAGTATTATCGCCGTAGCCGCACTTCTTGCAGGCTGTACCGCTGATACCGTCCTCTGTACAGGTGGGAGGTGTGTTAACTGCAAAGATATTATGCTCGGCCGATGCAATGCTATCGTTACACACGGTACATACAGTGGCATGACCCTTATTGCTTGTTGACTTATAGGTATAATAATCGCTGTCGTTATGGAATGCGCTTACGGTTCTTTCCTTAACGAAGCCGCAAAGCTTACACTTCATAGTAATCTTGCCGTCCTCGGTGCAGGTTGCGGTGGAGGGGCTTGTTACCTCGAAGCAGCTTCCTTCGTTATGATATGCCGCAATATATTCGTCGCGCTGAGCGCCGCAATCGGTACATGTGTATGTTGTATATCCGATAGTAAGGCAGGTAGGCTCCTTTGTAACCTCGCCGCCGTCCCACTTGTGGTCGCACTTGCCGCCCTTAACTGCTGCCTCAAGTGTGTTACCCATATCAACTCGAACGGATGCCATAATATCGTACTCATCCATGGAGGAAGCCCACGCACTTGTGGAGAAGTTGGGAAGAGAGAGATAATCAACAACGTTGTTGGAAACTCTCTTAACAACTGCCTTTGCAGCAGCCTCGCCGAGATAATCCTCGATCATTGTGAGCATCTGATATTCCTCGATACCGTCACGCATCATCTCAACACGGATAGATCCGACGTAGTCTGCAACGCCGCGCATCTTTGCCTGAGAAGCACCGTAGAAGAGAACGCCGTTACCGTACATATACTTTCCGCTTGAGGGGATATACCACTTGTTTGTGCACCACTCAGCCATAGTGTTTGCGCCTGTATCGGTGGTGTCTACAAAGGTAGTGGTTGCACTTGCATCCTGCTCGTTCCAGTTATTGGTAGCGTAGTAGAGGTAGCCCGTACAGTCCTCCTGATAGAGCTGCCAGAACATCATCTTTGTCTGGAGACCTGTGTTCTCGATAATGTGGTTTGTATAGGTATAGTTTTTATTCCAGCCTGCGGAATAAGCCCAAAGATCGATATCTGCCTCGTCTGTTGCCATTTCAGACTTAACTCTGTCTGTAAATTCGCCGAAGATATTCTCCCAGATATAATAGTCAAGTCCCCACTTTGAGATATTACCGGAATAGGGGCCTGAGTTTGTTCTGATAAGGCTTGATTCAACGCAGGTGTAGTTTGTATTTGCGATCTCAGACATAGGTGTGAAGCCGTAAATACGGGGACACCAGATTGTGCAGAGATTATCCTCAAACATAGCAGACTCCGCATCTGTAAGAACAGAGGGAGAAATGCTTGAAAGGGGCTTTACCTCGTTTGTGAAGGTATAATAGGGATAAGGATGGTTCTCACCGTGGGGGATAACGATCTTGGGATCTTCCTCACCCCAGTACTTTTCGATACCCGACTTTGCGCTGTAGGCTTCTGTGATAGTATCTCTGATGCCTGCCGCAAGCTCACCGGGGAGGGGCTCGTCTGTGTTATAGAAATAGAGCTTATCCTTAACCTCGTCCCATATCTCGCTTTGTGAGAGGCGGTTATAGATATCGGTATAATAGGGGAAATAGAGAGCCTGATCGTCATACTTTGAGCCGGGGTTCTCGCCTGCCTCGATATATCCCGAAACGCGGATAGCAGATACGCGGGGATTTGTGAGATAGGGGTTAGACTCAGTAAGCTTTCCGGGCACGTCTGCAGCGCAGAGTCTGTTCTCGAGCATATAATCGTAGAACTTCTGATAAGAGCCGCCGTAGGACGTGTTGTTGGAAAGGATAAAGGAGGTCTGAAGCTCAGTCTTTTCAGAGATGGTGAAATCCCAGACGTAGCAATAAACGGTTGCGGTCTTAACGATCTGACCGCTTGAATTCTTGACGTCAAGCTGAGCGGAATACCAACCTGAGGGGGTGTTCTCCGAGGTTTTCGCACGGATATAGAATGCCTGGCTCTTGCCGCCGTTAAGCTGGAAGCGGGAGCCGATCTTTGCAAGAGGATATACGGGGTCGGGTGTCTCGCCCTCGCGGATGTAGTCCTGGGAGGAATCGGTCAGACCGTAGATATAATCGTGCTGAACGTCCTTGACGGTTACGTACATCTGATAGTAGATCTCAGCGGGGATCTCATTGCCGTTACCGTCGGTAAAATTGGTAACGGTTGCGCTCATGTTCGCCTTTGTTGTGTCGCTGTAAAGAACGAACTGTGCGTTTTCGATCTCGTTCTTTGCCATATAAACGGAATAGGTATCCATTCCGGAGGGAGTCTTATCCTCGGTCAGCACCTTCTTGAAGGAATGCTCAAACCACATGGAAATAGACGGGTCCTCATTGGGAGCAGTCTGCTTTACGTAGCTGTCGGCAGGGTCATCGGTTGCAGCGCTTGCGGTGAATGAACCCATAGCCACAGCAAAAAGAAGAACTGTCGCAAAAAGGCAAAATAGTATCTTTTTAACAGAGTTTTTCATTTTCGTACCTCCATTTATTTTCTATTTTGAGTTTATCACAAAATTGAACAAAATACAATGATAAAATCATACTCTTATATGCAAAAATCATAACTGAGGCCCATTTTGACAAGTTCCGTTCTTGACAAAGGGCATAGGAGTTTTATATAATTAGTTAACTAATAAAAACGAGGTGCATTATGAAATTCACACCCAAGCTTATTTCCGAGCAGAAATTCGGCGCAGGCCACTACCCTGCCTGCGGCATCAAGAGCCCTGACGGAAAGATTATCGTTTCCGTTGGCATTGCCCCCGAGCACAAGCCCTACTCCCTCTATTCCGAGGACGGCGGCGTTACCTTTGATAAATACGAGGGCGCTCCCAGAGCGACCCGCGCCCCCTTCTTCCGGCTTCGTGACGGCTCATATCTTGCCATCGGCGAGTCAAGTGCCGTATTTCGCTCCATTATAAATCTTGAGCAGGAGAAGGTACCCTTCGTTCTTGCCGTTCACCGCGCAAATAGCTTTGATGATATTATGAAAAACAACGTGGAAACTCATTTCACTCACGTTGATATCCCCGAGCTTTCCATGGGCTACGGCGACTCCAACAACCGCCACACAGGATGCGCACAGACAGGCATTATCGAAATGTCCAACGGCGATATCCTGGCTATGATGTACGGTCAGTTCAAGTCCGACCGCATCCTCTGTCCCTGGCTCAAGGAGCACGGCCCCTATGACTTCTATCTCTACCGCACGTGGTGTATCGTCTCCCACGATAAGGGCGAAACGTGGGAATTCCTCTCCACCGTTGCAGACTGCAACACTCACCCCATAGCTGACGTAAACGCAGAGGGATACTGCGAAACAGACTGCATAGAGGTCGAGGACGGCCATATCGTTGCAGTTCTCAGAACAGGCGGACACGAGATATATTCTCCCCTTTACGTTTCCCATTCCTACGATTACGGCAAGACCTGGGAAGCGCCCTATACCGTAAACGACTGGGGAGTTTGGCCCCGCATCATAAAGATGGAGGACGGCACTCTCGTTATCTCCTCAGGCCACATCCACACCTTCCTCCAGTTCTCCGCCGACGGCGGTCTCACATGGTCTGAAGCGAAGATTCTTGAAGAATGCGACGGCAAGTGGGGCGAAAGCTGCTCAGGCTATAACTACATCACAGAAAGCCGCCCCGGCGAGCTTACCCTCGTTTTCGATGACCCCAAGGAGGGCATGGCAGAGGGCGACAAATTCCCGAGAAGAATTTACGTGAGACGATACAAGATAGAAAAAGAGGATTAAAATGATAATATATCTGTTTTTGTTGTCCCTCTCCATTGTTTCAATAATAGAATTCAAGAAACATTACTCATTTTATATCTGCACAGCACTGGGAGCATTAATATCAATACCTCCTACAATTACAGAGGTATTTGATATAGAGTTTTTGCCCGAATCTCTTCTTTTCCTCATTTCACAGGAATTGTTTTGTATAGCCGCAATAATTATTTTGGCTAACAGCACGTTGAGAAAAACAAATCATGTTTCCCCTCTGTCTATTTGTGTATTGGTTGCAAGTACGATCAGTGCTGCAGTTTGGTTTTATACCTGCGCTTTCGGCTATCCTTTTGAAGTCGGAACCGTAGCTTTTACGGGATTTTATCTTGGGCATAACATTTTAGAGATTATCGCAACCTTCGCCATAATTTTAATTGCGTTTGGCATCAGATACAAATACAGAAAAATGAATACTACTGACGGAGATAAAAATGTTTAAAGAATTTGAAGAGAGAGCAAGAGAAATTCTTGCTAAAATGACTTTAAAAGAAAAGATCGGTCAGCTCAATCAGGCAGTTATGCCCTGCGAGGACGAGGCATCCAAGGAAGCCTTTCGCGAAAGACTCCGCAAGGGCGAGATAGGCAGCGTTATCCTCTCTCTTTCCGCTACTGCGGGAAATGACGAGCAGAAGGCTGTCGTTGTTGAAATGCTCAACGATCTTCAGAGAACATGCGTTGAGGAAGGCCCTCACGGCATTCCCCTTCTTTTCGGACGTGACGTTATCCACGGTCATCATACCGTTCTCCCCATTCCCCTTGCATCTGCCGCATCCTTTGACCCCGAGCTTATAACAGAGGCTTACAGAGACGTTGCGGAGGACGCAAGAAGCGAAGGCACAAACTGGACATTCTCTCCTATGATGGACATTTGCCGAGACCCTCGATGGGGCCGAATCATCGAGGGCTACGGCGAGGACCCCTACCTTGCAGGACAGATGGCGGCGGCAACAGTCAAGGGCTTCCAGGGAGAAGACCTTACAGATCCCGACTCCATGCTTGCCTGCGCAAAGCATTATCTCGGATACGGATTCTCCGAGGGCGGCCGCGACTATCACAGAACTGAAATTTCCGACTATACCGTGCAAAACGTAGTTCTTGCTCCCTTCCGCGAGGCGGTAAAGGCAGGAGTAGGAACTGTTATGTCCTCCTTTAACGATATTTCAGGCGAGCCTGTTACGTCCTCAAAGAAATATCTCACAGATATTCTCCGCGGACAGCTTGGCTTTGAGGGCTTCGTTATCTCCGACTGGTACTCCGTTCAGCAGCTTATCCGTCAGGGTATTGCCGAAGAATACGAGGACTGCGCCCGCCACGCCATCAATGCAGGTCTTGATATGGATATGGCAGACGAGCACTACTCCCGCTTCCTTGAGAAATTTGTTAACGAGGGCAAGGTATCAATGGAAACTGTTGATACTGCAGTTCTCAGAGTTCTTCAGGTAAAGCTTGCGATGGGTCTTTTTGAAAAGCCCTATGCCGTTCCCAAGAAGGTAGACCGCAAAAAGCATATCGAAAAAGCGGAAAAGCTTGCGGCTGAATCCATGATCCTTTTAAAGAACGATAAAAACGTTCTCCCCTTCCCGAAGAAAACAAGCGCCGCTCTTATCGGACCCTACACCTTTGAGCGCCGCGGCCTCCACGGAAGCTGGGCGCTGGACGGATATCTCGGCGCCTCCACCCCCAACATGGTTGAGGCTATGGACGATATCGTAGCGAAAGAAGGCGGCGGCCGCGTTATGGTAACGGGCGGCAGACTTAACGATGATTCAAACTATATCTTTGCCCATTCAAACCACATAGTTCTTGCCCTCGGCGAGAGCCACGAGGATACAGGAGAAGCGCGAAGCCTTTCCGAGATATCTCTTTCTCCCGCACAGGTGGAGCTTTGCAAAAAGGCACGCCTTTCAGGCCTTCCCACCGTTGGCGTAGTATTCTGCGGACGCCCCGTTTGCCTTACTGAGGTCGAGCCTTATCTTGATGCTATCCTCATCGCATGGCACGGCGGCACAAGAGCGGCCCACGCCGCAGTCCGCACCGTATTCGGTGACTACACCCCCTGCGGAAGGGCTCCTGTCACGTTCGTGAGAAAGACAGGCCATATTCCCATGTATTATAACGTGACCTGCTCAGGCCGAGAGGTAAACGGCTACTACGGCGAGCATTCCGACCATTGCTACACCGATTACCCCGGAAGCCCCCTCTATCCCTTCGGATACGGACTTTCCTACACCACCTTCGAGTATTCCGAGCCCACTGCCGAAAAGACAGAGATCTCTCTTGCTGACCTCAAGGCAGGAGAAAAGCTTCGCTTTGCGGTAAAGGTGAAGAACACGGGAGAAAAGGCGGCAAAGGAAACAGTTCAGCTTTATATCCGCGATCCCTTTGCATCTATGATGCGCCCCCTCAGAGAGCTTAAGGCGTTCAAGAAGGAAGAGATTCTCGCAGGAGAGGAAAAAGAATTCTCATTTGAGATAGGATATGACTCCCTCGGCTTCTATCTTCCCGACGGCACATACACAGTTGAGCCCGGCCGCTTTGAAATCTACATCGGCGACAAGAGCACAACGAACAACAAGGTTGATATTTTGGTTAAATAAGAAAAAGGCTGTTGCAAGAATTGCAACAGCCTTTTTCCTCGTTAAAATTTGGGTTTGTCGGGGAATTATGCAAAGGACTTTTTTGTAAAAAAGTCCTCTGCACTCCCAAAAAACTTCAAAAAGGGATTAATATAATTTGGTTTATCGAGAAGGGATGTTACTTCTTTGAATAAAAGCCCGTTAGGGCTTTAAAGGATAACTTGAAGAGAACTTTATTCTCTTCAAGTTATCCTTTTATAAAGTTTTTTGCGGAGCTTTTTTTCAAAAAAGCGACCGTATCCCCTCCCCGATAAATACGAATTTATTGTTAAATTGAAGAAATCCGCCCGAAGGCGGATTTCTTCAATGTTTTTCAATCTTCACGGAGCGATGCTCTTAGTCCTGGCTGCGCTCTGCGAGGGCGTTGTGGTACTTCTGGTAGAATGCCTCGAAGTAGCCGCCGTCGAGAGCTTCGCGGATTTTTCTCATAAGCTCATTGTAGAAGTAGAGGTTATGCTGAACTGCAAGGCGCATACCAACTGCCTCCTTCGCCTTGATGAGGTGGCGGATATAGGAGCGGCTGTGGTGACGGCATGCGGGGCATCCGCAGTTTTCGTCGATGGGACGGGGGTCCTTTGCGTACTTCTCGTTCATGATGTTAACCTTACCGTGCCATGTGAACACGTTACCGTGGCGGGCATTACGGGAGGGCATTACGCAGTCGAAGAAGTCAACACCCATGTGAACTGCCTCAAGAATGTTCTGAGGAGTACCAACGCCCATAAGGTATCTGGGCTTGTTTTCGGGCATATAAGGCTCAACAGCATCGATAATACGGTACATCTCGCTTGCTTCCTCGCCAACTGCAAGGCCGCCGATTGCGTAACCGTCAAGGTCAAGCTCTGCGATCTTCTTCATGTGCTCGATACGGAGATCCTCGTAAACGCTTCCCTGGTTGATACCGAAAAGCATCTGCTTGGGGTTTACTGTATCGGGGAGGGAGTTGAGTCTGTCCATTTCCTTCTTGCAGCGCTCAAGCCAGCGGAAGGTTCTGTCGCAGGACTTCTTTGTATACTTGTATTCTGCAGGGTTCTCGATACACTCGTCAAAGGCCATAGCGATTGTGGAGCCGAGGTTGGACTGGATCTGCATGCTTTCCTCAGGGCCCATGAAAATGCGCTTTCCGTCGATGTGGGAAGCGAAGTATACGCCCTCCTCCTTGATCTTACGGAGAGAGGAAAGGGAGAACACCTGGAATCCGCCGGAGTCTGTGAGAATAGGCTTTTTCCAGCCTGTAAAGCCCTGGAGACCGCCCATATCGTGAACAAGTCTGTCACCGGGACGGAGGTGGAGATGGTATGTGTTGGAAAGCATAACCTGACAGCCTACCTCTTCGAGGTCCCAGGCATCAAGACCGCCCTTGATAGCGGCGCAGGTCGCAACGTTCATAAATACGGGGGTTTCGATAACACCGTGAGGTGTGATGAGCTGGCCGCGGCGAGCTCTGCCGTCTTTAACCATTAATGTGAACATAAGTTACCTCTTTATACTAATCGCTCGAACTGACGCTCGATGGATGATTTTTTAATTTCAAATGCAACGGGTCTGCCGTGGGGGCAGGTCTTGATAACGGCGCCGTCCTCGCCGGGCTTTTTCAAAAGGCGACGGCATATCCACTCGATGTGGTCCATACCGTAAACTCTTCCGCCCTTTATAGCAGCCTTGCAGGATGCCTGATAAAGCTTGGCCTCAAAGAACTTCGCCCCTGTTGCTTCAACGCTGCCTGTGGAGTCTGCAAGAACTGTTGCAAGCTCGCCTATCATGTCAGCGGCTGCCTCGCGGTTGAGAAGATTCGGAACCTCCGTTATGGATAGCTCGCCCCGTCCCTTATCGTAGGTGTAGGCAAAGCCCATGGCCCTGATCTTATCGGAGTATTCCTCAAGGGCGATAGCCTCGTCCTCGCGAACTGATACCTTCAAGGGATACATAAGTATCTGGCTTGATTTATCTCCCGACTCCATTTTTTCGCAAAGCTCGTCAAAGAGAATTCTCTCGTGGGCGGCGTGCTTGTCTATCATAAGGAGTCTGTCCTCAAGCTGCACGATAACATAGCAGTTGTAGGCCTCACCAAGGATTTTGAAATCGGGCACGTCCTCCGCCTTTTTTTGTACGACGGGGACAGGCTTTACCTCGGGCAAGGGCTGTGCCTTGGGCACAGACACAGAGGGTGCGGGAGCTGCCGTGGGGATATGGATATACTTCTTTTCCTCCCGCTTCTCAGGCTCCTCTTTTGGGATTTCACGGGGAAACGTGGGGAATGCCTGGGGTTTGGGCTCGGGCTTTGGCTCTGCCTTGGGTACCTCGATCTTAATCTGGGCGCGGTCGGGATTTTCTTCCCTTGAGCGCTCAACGGGAACGAAGGCGTCCTTAATGCTGATGCCCGTTTTCTGCTTATAAGGCTCGGGTGCAGGTGCAGGAGCCTTTGCTTTTTTTACAATGTTGTCGCCGCCCACAAAGGGAACGTCTGTCTTTCCGAGGCGCATTTCGGGGCGGGAAACAGAATTTTCAAGTGTGTTAAGAACGGCATAGTATACAGCCTCAAAGATCACTCTCTCGTTTGCAAATTTAACCTCAAGCTTTGAGGGGTGAACGTTAACGTCAACCACCGCAGGGTTAAGCTGAATATTAAGAACGCAAACAGGGAACTTTCCGTGAGGAATTCGGGTCGAATATGCCTGCTCGATTGCCGCCATTGCAGTGCGGCTCTTCACAAATCGTGAGTTGATGAAAAAGTTTTCCGAGTTTTTGTTTGAGCGGACGAGATCGGGCTCGCCGATATATCCTGTAACTCGAATACCGTTAGGATCTGTTCTGTCAACGGGGCTCATTCGCTTTGCCGTGTCTTTGCCGAAAACGGCATATATGGCATCGATAAGCTGTCCGCTGCCCTTTGTGATAAAGCGGATCTCGCCGTCAACTATATATTTGATTTCAACGTCGGGACTTGAAACGGCGATCTTTTCCATAACCGCAGAAACTGCGGCGCCCTCGGAGGCATCCTTTTTAAGGAATTTGCGCCTTGCGGGGACGTTATAGAAAAGCTCGGAAACCACTACGGTTGTGCCGTATGCGGCTCCTGTTTCCGTCATGTCAACTATCTCGCCACCCTCGCACTCCATAAGAGTGCCCATAGGGTGCCCCGTAGCTCTCGAAAGAATACGCAGCTTGCAGACGGATGCAATAGCCGCAAGAGCCTCTCCTCGGAATCCGAGGGTGCCGATAGCGGCAAGGTCCTCTGCAGTGGCTATCTTGCTCGTCGCGTGTCTGAGTACGGTTAAGGGGATATCATCAGGCTCAATTCCGCATCCGTTGTCGGAAACACGGATAAACGTGGTGCCGCCGTGACGGATCTCGACGGTAATATTCTTTGCTCCCGCGTCAATAGAGTTTTCGCAAAGCTCTTTAACGACGGAGGCAGGTCTGTCAACAACTTCTCCTGCGGCAATGAGGTTAGCAACGTCAAAGCCGAGAACGTTAATTCTTCCCACGGCGACTCCTTTCTTTTTTGTATTTTGCGACTTTTTTGTAAAAAAGTCGCCCAAAAAACTTTAATTATGGGTTTTAGGGTAGACTGCGTTTTCGCGCAGCCATAAGGATAACTATATTTGATAGACTAAAACTAATATAGTTTCCTTTTTGAGGTTTTTTGAGAGTGCCCGCGGACATTCAGATATCAATAATTTATTGGTTACTTGTCCGCTCTGCCTTCACGTAATGCGTGAAGGCCAATGCTTATCTTGAGTTTGCAAAAAAAGTTTCTGCATAGTATCTCACTCCAGATCCTTCTTCCAGCGGAAGATGAGGTTCATTGCTTCGATGGGGGTGAGGGTGTTTATGTCTGTCTTTCTGATCTCATCGCAAACTGAGTCGCGGGTCATATCAGTAAGGCTGATAGCCATTGTTTCAAAGAAATCGGGCTCATTTTTCGGAGCCTCTTCCTTTTTAGTTCTTGTCAGGGCTTCGCCGCTGTCCTCAAGACCCTTGAGGATCTCCTTTGCGCGCTTAACGATCTCCTTGGGGATTCCTGCAAGCTTTGCAACCTCGATACCGTAGCTTTCGTCAACGGGACCGCGGACGATCTTACGAAGGAACGTCAGGTCATCGCCGCGCTTTTTAACGGCAACGTTATAGTTTACAACGCCATCGATCTCGCCCTCAAGGTCTGTAAGCTCGTGGTAGTGTGTTGCAAACATTGTTTTTGCGCTCAGCTTTTTGCTTGCGGTATATTCAAGAACAGCACGGGCGATGGACATACCGTCGAAGGTGCTTGTTCCGCGGCCGATCTCATCATAGATGATGAAGGAGCGGCTTGTTGCGTTTTTGAGAATATAGGCAACCTCCTGCATTTCAAGCATAAAGGTGGACTGACCGGATGCAAGGTCGTCAGATGCGCCCACACGGGTGAAAAGCTTGTCCACAACGCCGATTCTCGCATCAGCGGCGGGAACGAAGGATCCGATCTGTGCCATAAGCACGATAAGGGCGGTCTGGCGCATATACGTGGATTTACCTGCCATGTTAGGGCCGGTAATAAGCATCATTCTGTTATCTCTGGTGTCGAGATCGGTATCGTTGGGAACGAAATATGCGTCCTTCACGAACTTTTCAACAACGGGGTGACGGCCGTCACGGATAACTATAAGATCGCTGTTATCAACCTCGGGGCAAACATAGCCGCCCTTTGCGGCAACCTCTGCAAGGCTGACGAAAACGTCAAGCTCCGCAAGAGCCTGCGCGCTCTGTCTGATTCTCAGCGCGTTTTCGGCAACGTGGTCGCGGATCTCGGAGAAGATCTCGTATTCAAGATTCTTCACCTTGTCGGATGCTCCGAAGATAGTACCCTCAAGCTCCTTGAGCTCCTCGGTGATATATCTCTCGCCGTTTGCAAGGGTCTGCTTTCTTATGTAGCTTTGGGGCACCTGGTCCATAAAGGACTTGGAAACCTCGATATAGTAGCCGAATACCTTGTTGTTCTTGATCTTCAGCGTTTTGATTCCCGTAGCTTCCTTTTCTCGCTCCTCGATAGACTTGATATAGTCCTCAGCATTATTCATAATGCTGCGAAGCTCGTCAACTGTTGCGTTGTATCCGTCGCGGATCATGCCGCCCTCCCTTACCTGGAAGGGAGGAGTATCAACGATGGCAGCCTCGATTATTGCATGAATATCGGAAAGCTCGTCAATATTTTCCCAGATAGCGGAAAGCTCTGCAGACTGGGCGCTCTCAAGCATTGCCTTGATGGAGGGAAGCACCTTCACAGTCTGGCAGACTGCGCGAAGCTCACGGGCTGATGCTGTGCCGTAGGTGATCTTCGTCATAAGTCTTTCAAGGTCAAGAACTGAAGAAAGGGTCTCGCGAATCTCCTCTCGGAGCATAAAGTTATCGTAAAGCTCGGCAACTGAACGCTGGCGGCTGACGATCTCACGAACGTTTGTCAGGGGATGCTCGATAAGGGAGCGAAGGAGGCGGGCACCCATAGCGGTGCTTGTTTTGTCAAGAACCCAGAGAAGGGAACCTTTTTTGTCCTTTGTGAGCATGGTTTCTGTCAGCTCAAGGTTTCGGCGGGTGCTCATATCCATCTCAAGGAACTGAGAATTTTCGTAAATATCTATATTGGTAATATAGGAAATATCGGATTTCTGTGTATCGGCAATATAGCAAAGAGCGGCGCCTGCGGCAATTTTCGCAGTATTGTAGCGCTCGCTGCCCTCATACTGACCGAAGTGACGGCGATAGCGGATATCGGCACATTCTCCGAAATAGCCTGCAAGGCAGGGTGTTGTGAGGATGCTTCTTTCCTTGAGATAGCCTGCGATTCTTTGGAGAGAGTCAAGATCGGTGTTAACGATGACCTCTCGGGGAGAGTACGTTGCAAGCTCGGTAAGAAGATCACTTTCTGCGCTGTCGCCCTCAAAGGAGGTAGCTCTCATTTCAGCTGTTGAAATGTCCGCAAAGCAAACGCCCACACCGTCCTTTGTAACGTAGAGGGATGCAAGATAATTGTTTCTCTGCTCGGAGAGAAGGTCCGCCTCGATAACGGTGCCGGGGGTGATAACACGGATAACCTCGCGCTTTACAAGTCCCTTGGCCTGAGCGGGATCCTCTGTCTGCTCGCAGATAGCAACCTTATAGCCCTTTGAAATAAGCTTTCCTATATAGCCCTCGGAGGAGTGGAAGGGAACGCCGCACATGGGCGCTCTCTGCTCTTCTCCGCAGTCTCTTCCCGTCAGGGTAAGCTCAAGCTCCTTGGATGCTATTTGAGCATCCTCGAAGAACATTTCGTAAAAGTCGCCGAGACGGTAGAAAAGAATATGGTCGCGGTACTGATCCTTTATCTGGAAGTACTGCTGCATCATTGGCGTAAGTGCCATAAATTTAACCTAACCTTTTAATAATCAGTGACAACCGGAGCAGGTGGAGCAATCGTGTGTGCAGCCGGAATTGGGGCGCTTGCCTGTGAGGTGGAACTCCATTTCCTCGTAGATTGCCTTGTAGTATGCCTCGTATTCGTCGCTTGCTTCCTTGAATGCAACGTAGAGGGGATTCTCGATGATAGCTGTGTAGATCTCGTTGAGTCTGCCCTGGATAGCATCGATAATGGAGTCATCGCGCTCGTCCTTTGCATAAAGCTCAGTGAGAGCTGTCTGCTGAGCCTGATACTCGATAAGGAGAGTGCTGATCTCAGGGTTCTCGGAGTATGCCTTGCCTGCCTCGTTTACTGCAACGTAGCGGGGATCTTCCTTCATAAGGTCGCAGAGGTTCTTAACTGCAACAAGTACTGCTTCATTCATAATCATGGTTTTTATTTCCTTTCGGGATGGTTATAATTTTTTATTTTATACGATCTCGCCCATAAGGGAGAAGAGATCGCTTTTTGTGATCTTAACGTTGACGAACTGTCCGATAAGGGATTCGTCACCTGCAAAGTGAACAGGGCGGGGAGTGTCGCCGCGGCCTGTCATCATGCCTGCATCAGTTTTTGAAACCTCCTCGCAAAGCACCTTCATTGTTCTGCCAACGAATCTTGCATTTCTCTTGGCGGTGATGGTGTCCTGAAGGGCGAGAAGGCGGGCGTAGCGGTCGTTTGCAACTGCGCGGTCTATCTGGCAGTCAAGACGGGCTGCGGGTGTGCCCTCGCGGGGAGAGTAGATGAAGGAGAATATCATATCGCATTCAACCTCGGAGAGAAGGGAGAGGGTGTCCTCAAACTCCTCGTCTGTCTCGCCGGGGAATGCTACGATAATATCCGATGTGATGCTCACGTCAGGAACTGCCGCCTTCAGCTTTTTGATAATGGAGAGATATTTTTCTCTTGTATATTTTCTGTTCATGGCGTCAAGAACGCGGTCCGAGCCTGACTGAACGGGAAGATGGAAGTGCTTGACTATCTTTTCTTCCTCTGCCATTGCGGCGATAAGCTCGTCGGAGGCATCCTTCGGATGACTTGTCATAAATCTCAGCCTGAAATCGCCCTCGATCTTGCATATCTCTCGCATCAGCTGTGCGATAGACATACCGCCAAGATCTTTTCCGTAGGAGTTTACGTTCTGACCGAGAAGGGTGATGTCCTTAGCTCCTGCCTCGATAAGCTGTCTTGCTTCAGCGAGAATATCCTCGGGGCGGCGGCTTCTCTCACGGCCGCGAACGTAGGGCACGATACAGTAGGAGCAGAAGTTGTTGCATCCGTACATAATGGAGAGCCACGCCTTGTAGGGTGTTTCATTATGGAAAGGTATACCCTCTGCAATACCGAAGTTATCGCTGAGGACAAACTTTCTCTTCTGACCCTTAACGGCACCGAGAATGAGAGAGGGCACGGAGTGGATAGCGCCCGTATCAAAGGTGAAGTTAACGTAAGGGTTGGAATTCTTGATCTTGTCTGCGCGGTGCTTCTGAGATACCATACAGCCGCCGATACCGATGATAACGCGATTGTCCTGAGCCTTAATATGCTTTGTCTCGCCGATAATGGAGAGCGCCTTTTTCTCCGCATGCTCGCGGATAGCGCAGGTGTTGAAGAGGATGATCTTTGCCTTCTTTATATCGTCTGTGGGAACGTATCCGCAAAGGCGGCAGATTCCCGCAAGGCGCTGACTGTCCGCTTCATTCTGCTGACAGCCGAAGGTTTCTATATAATAGGTGGGTTCTTCGTCAAATATTTTTGAAAGCTCTGCCTTAACCTTATGGCAGGCGGAGATCTCGTTTGCTACTTCCTCGGAGGAAATACGCCTTGTTTCATTTACCATTTTTGTGACCGTTCTTTTCTGATTAGTTTTCTGCTGCAGTGGTGATAGGAGTATAAAGCTCCTCTGTCTTTGCGTTTTTAGTATAGACCTCATTGCCGTCCTTTTTCAGGATAACGGCCTCGAAATCGAGCCCTTCTCTGTCATAAAGCACGGGAACTGAGCCTGAGCCGTATGCATAGCCAACAGATGCAATAACTGCGGCAACCCTCGCATCGGAAGCATATACCGCGATATGCTGAACGTCCGTGTCGATAACGCCCGCAGAGAAGTTATAGGTCTTGCCGAAATCCTTGGAAACGAGAGCAACGTAGCCCTCTGTGATGTTGAAAACGCCGTCCTGTCCGTCGCCTATTTCAACGGAGAAGGATGCTCCGTCGGGCTTCTTTCCGAAAACGCCTGCGATGCCGTTAAAGGTAACGGTGCCGTATGCCGAGATGCTGTCTTTGAGAAAATCGCAGGCAGCCCGGAGAGCATAGCCGTCGCAGAGAGCGCCCAGATCGATCATAGCCGCAGGGTCCGCCTTTTTTACGGACGTTTTGTCGAAATCAAACTTGTCCGCGCCTACGTGGGAGAGTGCCTCGTCAAGCTCCTCCTTTGTAGGAGCATCACTTTTTTTGAGAAGTGACGTGAGAGAGCCTCCGCAGGGCTCATAAAGTCCGTCGCATTTATCTGAAAGCTCTGTTGCATATTTTATCTCGGAAATAAGCTTTTTATCAACGTCAAGGACAGTTTCAACGTTGGCGTTGAGGGCAGAGATATTGCTTCCCGCCTCAGTCTTGAGAAAGTCGTATGCATCCTTGAAGGCCTTATAGGAGTCATCAAAGATTTTCTCAAGCTCTTTTTCCGAAATAGGGCTGCCGTCCTTGTCCGCTCCCCAGAGAGAAACGGAGAATCGGCCGTTGCCATCTCTTTTTGTTCTGGTGAAATATCCTGCCTCCTCAGGCTCCTGATTGCAGGAGGAAAGGGGGAGGACTATAAGGAGTAATGCCAGTATCGCTGAAAAGATTCTTTTCATAAAGACCTCGCATCTAAAAAATATATATTCATTATATTATACTCCAAAAGGGCTGTAAAGTCAAGAAAAGGGTGTGATTTCGGGGGATAAAATGCAATGCAGGCGCACTTGACAAACTATGTTATATGAGTATAATTGAATTATAAAAAACGATGAAAGACGGTATTTTTTATGAAAAAAATAAGCTTACTTCTGGCGCTGTGCATCATGGCAACGTTTTTGCTCACAGCCTGCTCTGAAAAGTTCGTTTCCTCCGAGGAAATTGATTATTCGGAATATATTGAAAAGGTAGCGGGTGCAGGCAGCTTTATGCCCACTCTCGACCAGGTGGGAAATTATTCCTCCTTCAAAGCAACGTATAAGCACAGCCGCACCGCGCTTATGTATGAGCTCGATACGGTAGGCCTCTTCCTTACATACGATGATGCCGATGACTTTGCAGAGGCAGTTGAGAATCTTTCCTACGAGCATCTTTTCTATGAGGGACATCCTGATGAGGAAAAGACAGACCATCTTGCCAAGGTAAAGGGCTACGACATCAAGATGGTAAAAGAGGAGTATGAGCTTGAGGTATATAAGTCTGCATTTCTTATCGGAGTAAACGAGGAAAAGCAGAAGATATGCTATCTCTTCTATTATGATTTTGATATGGACAGCCTTTCCGACCTCGACAGCTATATCGACGAGCATTTTTATATGAAATAAAAAAAGCTCCCTTGCATTTTGCAAGGGAGTTTTTTTATTTATGCCTGTTTCTTTGTAACAGTCTTGATAACAAAGAGTATAGCAACTGTTACTACCGCCATAACGGGGAGAACGATATACCACTCTGTAACAAAGCCTGCGAAGATGTAGCCAACGAAGGAGATGGCTGCAACTGTGAGCGCATAGGGAAGCTGAGTTGAAACGTGGTTGATGTGGTCGCAGCGAGCGCCTGCACTGGACATGATTGTTGTGTCGGAGATGGGGGAGCAGTGGTCGCCGCAAACTGCGCCTGCAAGGCAAGCAGACATGCAGATGATGCCGAGAGGATCGCCGATGGGGAAGATAGCAAGAACGATGGGGATAAGGATACCGAATGTGCCCCAGGATGTTCCTGTGGAGAATGCGATGAAGCAAGCAGCAAGGAAGATGATAGCGGGGAGGAAGTTATTAAGTCCCTCAACGTTAGCGAGAGCTGTGCTTACGAATGCATCGGAATCGAGAAGGCCTGTCATGTTCTTAAGGCTTGTAGCCATTGTAAGAATGAGGATCGCGGGAACCATTGCAACAAAGCCCTTGGGGATGCACTCCATAGCTTCCTTGAAGGAAACGAGGCGTCTTGCAATGAAGTAAACGATGATGAATACAAGAGCAACGAAGCCGCCCCAGGGGAGACCAACGGTTGCGTCAGTATTGGAGAATGCATCGATGAAGTTGAGGGATGCATCGTAGTTTGCGGAAGCGAATACCCACTCCTCGCCCATGCATCTGCCTACGTAGAAGAGGGAGAATACGCAGATAACGATAAGAGCGATGATGGGAAGAACAAGGTCGATAACCTTTGCCTTTGTTGTAGCAGGTGTGTCGTCCTCACCTGTCTCTGTGCCGCTTGTGAAGAGGTCGCCCTTGAGAGCATTCTGCTCGTGGAGCTTCATGGGGCCGTAGTCAAACTTCATAAGAGTGATGGCGATGATGAAAACAAAGGTGAGAAGGGAGTAGAGGTTGTAGGGGATAGCCTGGCAGAAGAGCTTGATACCCTGTCCGTCGGGAGCGTAGCCTGCAACTGCTGCAGCCCAGGAGGAGATAGGAGCGATCATACAGATAGGTGCAGCTGTTGCATCGATGAGGTATGAAAGCTTAGCGCGGGAGATCTTGTTCTTGTCTGTCACAGGGCGCATAACTGCACCTACTGTAAGGCAGTTGAAGTAGTCGTCGATGAAGATAAGAACGCCGAAGAGGAATGTTGCGATAGCGGCGCCAACCTTTGTCTTAACGTGCTTGGAAGCCCAGTCGCCGAAGGCCGCACTGCCGCCCGCCTTGTTAAGGAGAGCAACGATGATGC
>JAZUAR010000104.1:0-5727 GCA_045638055.1 Candidatus Avispirillum sp. | reverse complement strand
AGAAATAGATCCCTTCAAGTATATTCGATTTTCCCTGTGCATTCTTTCCCCAAAGCACGTTAACACCGTCCGTAAAGCTGCAGGCTTCGGATTCGATATTACGGATATTGGAGAAGCTGATACTGTTACACTTCAAGGATCTAACTCCGTTAATTAATATTTTTTATACTAAAGGAAACTCGACCGAGTTTCGAGCGCGAAAAGTTAAAGCTGTAATTTGCTTTTCTATATTTCGCGCGGTTACACTTCAAGGGTATTTCTCCGTATGTTTAAAGTTTTTAGTATTTCCTGTCGCGAGATCGAAACGGCGCAGCCGTTTGCCCTTCGGGTTTCGACTACAGCGACTCGCAAGGGAGTCACCTTCGCTCAAGATGACGCGAGATTTTATGTCATCCTGAGCGTAGCAAACAACCCGGTGAGTTGTTTGCGAAGCCGAACCACCCATTAGGGTGGTGCCCCGTAGGGGCAGGATCTACTCTATTTTATAAAATTAGTTCTCGTCAAGATCGAGGTCGAGCATTCTGATGTCGAGATCGTCCTCGTCGAGGTCCTCTTCAATAACATCCGCGTCGCTGTTTGCAAGAGCTGCCTTGATCTTTGCCTCGATCTCAGCGCAGAGAGCTGCGTCGCTCTCGATAAGCTTTCTTGCGTTGTCGCGTCCCTGACCGAGACGCTCGCCGTTATATGCAAACCAGGAGCCGCTCTTCTCGATAATACCGAGATCAACGCCTGTATCGATGATCTCACCGGATTTGGAGATACCTGTGCCGAAGAGAATATCAAACTCTGCTACCTTGAAGGGGGGAGCAACCTTGTTCTTTACAACCTTACACTTAACGCGGTTACCGTATGTCTCACTGCCTGACTTGAGAGCCTCTGTCTTTCTGAGGTCAAGACGAACGGAAGCATAGAACTTAAGTGCACGGCCGCCTGTTGTTGTTTCGGGGTTACCGTAAACTACGCCAACCTTCTCACGGAGCTGGTTGATGAAGATAACGATACAGTTTGTCTTTGCTGCCGCACCGTTGAGCTTACGGAGAGCCTGAGACATAAGACGAGCCTGAAGACCAACGTGGGATGCGCCCATGTCGCCCTCGATCTCCTGCTGAGGAACGAGAGCCGCAACAGAGTCGATAACAACGATGTCGATAGCGCCGCTGCGAACGAGAGCCTCGCAAACCTCGAGAGCCTGCTCACCGGAGTCGGGCTGAGAAACGAGAAGATTGTCGATGTTAACACCGAGATTCTTTGCGTAAACAGGGTCGAGAGCGTGCTCAGCGTCAATATAAGCCGCCTCACCGCCAAGCTTCTGAACCTCTGCAACGCAGTGGAGAGCAACGGTTGTCTTACCGCTTGATTCAGGTCCGTAGATCTCGATGATTCTTCCTCTGGGAACACCGCCTACACCGAGAGCGATGTCAAGTCCCACAGAACCTGTGGAAACTGCGGAAACGTTCATGTTGGGGTTTTCACCCATCTTGATGATGGTGCCCTTACCGAAGCGCTTTTCCATCTGGGAAATAGCGGTGTCAAGAGCCTTCTTCTTATCCTCGGGGGAAACTGCCGCAACGGGAGCCGCTGCTGCTGCCTTTTTCTTTGTTGCCATAATTAAAATACCTTTCTTAAAACAATAGATTCGTAAAAAATAATGTGATTTCCTCGTTTCGACATATTAGCCGATTATATTTTTATACATAATAATTATATATCATATAGCCTTTACAGTCAATAAATCGTAAAAATTTTTATATGGAAAACATAGGTTTTTTAGGATTTTTTTGAAGAAATTTTTTCAAAATAAAATGGCTACGGGCAAACCCATAGCCATTTCTTTTTGAAGTTTCTTTGCTACTTTCTTTTCAAAGAAAGTAGGTTAACCATCCCCTCACACGCCTCTAAGCTCGGCTGTGGGGACGTATTTTTTGACGGTTTTCAGCATTTCTTCCATTTCTTCTTTTTCATAAGGGCCGCATCCTTCGCCGAGAATGTCGCCTGAGTCCACAAATCCCTGAAGAAAATAGCGCTTGGCACCCTTGATAAGCTCTCCGATGCCATCCATATCCTCGGGAAGCACGGCTCCCTTTGCAACGGTGGTGCGGAATTCGTAATCAACAGCGCCGGAAAGGAGGAAATCAACGCTTTCCTTGATCTTTTCCATATCGATCTTGCATCCTGCGGCGCGGCTGTAGCCCTCGGGGCTTGATTTTATATCCATTGCCACGTAATCGATAAGTCCTTCGCCTACAAGATCTTTGAGCTTTTCGGAGAAGGAGCCGTTTGTATCGAGCTTTACCTGATAGTCCATTTCCTTGATCTTTCTGATAAACTCAACGATATCCTTCTGAAGAAGGGGCTCGCCGCCCGTTATTGCAACTCCGTCAAGTATTCCCTCTCTCTTTCTGAGAAACTTGAAGAACTCCTCCTCGGAGATATTCTCACCCTCACCTCGAACAAGGCCTGCGTTATGGCAGAAGGGGCAGCGGAAGTTGCATCCGCCGAAAAACACCGTGCAGGCGGTCTTTCCCGGGAAATCAAGTAAAGTAAGCTTTAAAAGTCCGTTTATTTTCATTTTAACTCCATTTTGAAAAATAGGGAGGAGCAGGCTCGCTCCCCCCTTTGATATTATTCCTCTTCGTAAAGGGTGATACCCTTTTCGCCGTTTGCGTTGCTGCCGTTATCCCAGATAAAGTATGTACAGATGGGTGTATCGAAAATTGTCATACCAACGTGGAAGCCGACAGTATCTGTAAAGCCTGTGTCGCCTGCAATACCGATAGTATCGCCCTTTTCAACAACGTCGCCAACCTTTACGGAAACGCCGTTAAGGTGAGAATACCATGTCTTGAGACCGTAGCCGTGGTCGATACATACGGTATATCCGCTGTAGTCGAGAAGCTCTGCATAAACGATCTCGCCCTTGAGGTTTGCCTTAACGTCTGAGCCCTTTGCGGCTGAGAAATCAACGCCTGTGTTACGAAGGCTGATATCTGTTCCCTTAACTGTCAGTGTGTGACCGTAGCCGTGTCTGAACGTTACGCCTGCGGTGTCATCGCTGTAGTAAAGGATATCGCCGTTTTCAAAGTATCTTACGTTGCCGTCCTTCTTGGCGATCTCGCGAAGTGTTTCGATGGCCTTATCGTGGTTTGCATCGCTTCCTGCATTGTTGATAACAGACTGAGGAATTGTGATCTGTCTGTTATCCTGGAATGCTGTGGTGCGCTCGTTGAGGGTTATATTAATAACCTCGGTTGTTCCGCCGTATGCGAAGGTAAGGGCATAATTTCCTGAAGCAAGATTCCAGTTGAAGGGGATGAGAGCCATTGCATTGCCTGTTGCCTCATCCTTATAGAATGTAGGTGTGAAGTTGATGTCGGGCTCGCTCTGGAAGGTGATCTTGGAGGGATCGTTTACGTTAACGCCTGTAACGCAGATGAATTCACCGATGCGGATCTTGTCGATTCCTGCATGGAAGCTTGCGGGAGCGCCGAGAACAGCATCAAACTTGTAGATCTCCTCGCCGTAGTAGGTTCTGTTTGCATCCTCGTACCACTTTGCACAAGCCTCAACGGTAACGTTTGTCTTCTTCTGAACGTCGAGATAAAGCTTGGAATAATCTCCGTCGTGAAGAACTTCCTTTGTATCCTTTTCAATGATAGTAACGGTAAGGCTGTCGGGAGCGAGATTAAAGTCCATTGCGATACCGCCCTCAAGGGATACTGTTTCAACCTCCTCCTTTACGATAGCAGACGTATCGAAAAGAACGTACTCATCGGATGTGTTCTTGAACTTCCATGTTGCGGAGTCGGGAGAAACAGCATTTCCGGAAAGAGTGAGGGAGGGGGCTGTGCCGTTTTCAAAAAGACAAGCGGCGTAGGGGCTTGCAAGGAATTCTGCCGCATCCTTTTCTGCGATCTTATATGTCTTTGCAAGACTGCCGTTGTAGCAGTAGCAGTCCTGAGCGTTTGTGGTATAGTAGAACTGATAGCCGAACTTATCGAGGGTTGTGTTCATTGTAACGATGTAATAGTTACCTGCCTCGATGCTTGTGGGGAGCTGTGCTATCTCCTCTGCATTTGCAATGGTGTTGATGAAATAATCAAGCATTGCAGAGTTTTCGCCTTCTCTTTCGAAGGTGTAAACGTTATTCCTGAAGTCCTCAAGAGTAACGGAAACAGTGTTGTAGCTGCCTGCCTCGCCGCCCTGCATCATGGAATAATTGATGATAGCCACAACTGTGGGAACGAGCATTAAGAGTATAAGTATAACCGACAGAAACTTATTTTTCATATCCGACCTCATTTTAGAGTATATTTATGTAGTTTAATCATAGTTATTATACTATTTTTTTGCTTGAAGGTCAAGTATTTTTATCAAATGGGGGTGAGTGGGCGTGAATTAGAACAGTTTTTGTCTGAAAATAAATTAATTTAAATCAAATAGTTTACAAAGTGAACTAAATATGCTAAAATATAGCAGTATTGGATTTTTTACGACACGAAAGGACTTATCATGAAGGATTCCGAAAAGAAAGTAAAAAATAAAAAAAAGAAAATAAAGGATAAGCGCAGAGTCCGCACGGCGCCTGCGATGCAGGCTATCACCCCCTTTATCATGGTTGACCGTATCGGCTCTATGAATCTTATGACAGACAGATTCAGCGTTAACAACCTTGAAAAATATATGAAAAAGAAGAGACAGGAGGGTCTCACAAACCTGACTGCAATGCACGTTATCATCGCGGCGTATATCCGCCTGGTTTCCCAGCGTCCTGCTCTCAACAGATTTATCAGAGGTCAGCGAATCTGGACCCGCCGCTCAATTGAAATATCCCTCACCATCAAAAAGGAAATGACTCTTGATTCTCCCGATACGGTAGTTAAGGTAATTTTTGAGCCCGATGCTACCCTTGAGGACGTTTATAACAAGATGAACGATGCGGTAACCTCTTACCGCGAGGCTCCCGGAGGAGATTTTGATAAGACTGCAGGCATCCTGAGCTACGTACCTGCGTTTTTGCTTAACGGCTTTATCGGCTTTATCAGAGGTCTTGATTATTTCGGCCTCCTGCCCAAATTTCTTGAGGGAGTCAGCCCCTTCCATTGCTCTATGTTCATAACCTCAATGGGCTCTCTCGGTATCCCCCCCATATATCATCATCTTTATAATTTCGGAACCTGCCCCGTATTTATTGCATTCGGCGCAAAAAAGAGAGAATTCAAGCTTGATGCAGACGGCTCCGTAACAAAGGAGCAGTACATAGACATCTCATTTTCACTCGATGAGCGAATCTGCGACGGATTCTATTATGCATCTGCCCTTAAGGCTATGAAATACCTCATCAGAAACCCCGAGGAGCTTGATACGCCCCCCGCGAAGGTGGTTGAGGATATAAAGTAATGAATAATGAAGAATGAATAGTGAAAAATGAATAATTATGGAAGAAATCCGCCCATCGGGCGGATTTCTTCGTTTTGTGGTAAATATGGGTTTATGGGGAAGATGTGATTGGTATTTCGTAGGGGCCGATGCCCACATCGGCCCGCCTATCTGCACGAGAACGAAACGATATTCGCAGCGAATCGTTGCGTCTGTAACGGGTCGAGGTGGGCATCGACCCCTACGAATGGACAGGTTAGTCTCACCGATAAACCCGAATTTGAAACCAATAAAACAAAATGGCTACGGGCAAAACCCATAGCCATTCTTTTTTTAAAGTTTTTTGAGGAG
>JAZUAR010000103.1:0-1993 GCA_045638055.1 Candidatus Avispirillum sp. | reverse complement strand
CTTATTCCAACAGAGCCGCAATGGAAATAGTGGATTCATCGAAAAACAGGTATCGTACATTGTTCAGTATGTCTTAAGCTTCACCAATGTTGGTTTGCAAAAGATAAAACACCGAAATGGCCGCACCATCCGTTTTGCCATTGTGTTTTGAATGATATTCCTTATGTTAACGTTATGTATGATTGTATTGCTGATTCTTCTTACAGTAAATATGATCCGTATTTGTTTGACACAGAAGGTAAATACGGACATGGAAAAGGAAAAATGTTTAATTCTTGGGGATACACCGTCGAAGACATACCATACCTAAAACAAGAATTCGAAAAACAGGCATTGCAAAAATATATTAACGGCGAATATATTCTTAATAAACTTGATCACAATGGACAACGAATAAATGTGAGAATAGAGATACCGAGAAAGGTTGGCTCGGGGACAGTGTCCTTTATTACCGGTTGGATGGTATATCCTAACGGCCGCATACAATTAGCAACACCTTACGGTGATAATTAATGGAGGTAATTGTAATGAAAGAATTGGATTGCGTAGAAGTTATAGCAGAAAAAGAATGTTATACCAGCGAAGGCGTTCATAAGGGTATGCAGGGGTGGATATGCTGAGATGATTGTACAGACGGATATTGGCTTGTCTGTTTTCCTCAATACGGAGAAAAAGACAATATTGCAACAATATCGATCCACGAAAAAGATATTGTTTTGCTTCCGGAGGGAATGGACGCAAGAGTAAATGAAAAAATAAAAGAGCAATTTTGTGAGTAGCTTTTCTAAAATCAAAAATCCGCCGGAATATCGGCGGATTTTTTCGTATATCTGAAATTATGTTATCAGGAATTTCTTGCGAATGTCTCAGCGGCGCCTGCTGCCTCTGCGCTTCTTTCTTCCATTACGCAGATATCACGCATAAACTTTGTGATAAGGTCGATCTGAGAGGGCTTGTTCTCTCTGAGCCATGCCTCTCTGTACTCGGGGAGCCACTCTTCAACGTCTGCAAGGATAGCGTTGCCGTCCTGGTAGTCGGGGTGGTTCTTGAGGCGGAGGTGAACACGGTTCATGATCTGGATAGCACGGCAAGCGAGGAGGAGGTCAACGTATCTGTCGTCCTCTTCGGAGATAGACTTGAGAGTTGCGATAACCTCGTCAAGCTTTGCATTGTTTGCAATAGCCTTGTCCATATCGCACTCAAGCTCAGTCTTTCTGCCCTCTACAGTGTTTGCGCTGTACCAGTACATAAAGAGCATCCAGTCGCAAGTACGCTCGCAGCGGCCCATTGTTCTGATGATATCGATAACGTTGATCTCATCGGAATCGTAAAGGAGGGAGCTTGCAGCCTCTTCAAACTCGGGAGTGAGAACGCCGTCAGCATTCCAGCCCTTTTCAGCTCCAACTACCATACCGTAGAGGTTGCAGTTCCAGGGAGCGATGTGACCGAAGTCGCCCCAGTTTGTATTGAGGATACCGAGAGCACCGTTCTCTGCGCCGTAATCAACGAGCTTTGTGATGTTGCCCTCGCTTCTGTCGATCTCCTCGATGAAGCGGTTCCAGCTGGATGTACCGGGACACATGATCTGCTTCATGCCCGCCTTAGCGAGAGTCTCAACCTTTGTCTTGTCGGGGTTCTTCTCGTATGTCCAGTTAAGCATGATTGTATCGGAGGGAATCTCGGAGAGCTTCTCGGGATGGTTAAGAGCGATATCGCCCCACATCATAACGGTCTTGCCGCGGGACTTAACGTGGTCGATGATCTTCTTAAGGAACTTGAAGTACTCCTCGCCCTCGTCCTTGCCCTTGTTTCTGCCCTGACAGAGGTCGAATGTCTCGTCGCAGCAGATGTTGAACTTATCGGAACGGAAGAGGGGGATAAACTGGTCGATCATGGAGCCGACTACCTTGATGGACTCGACGTTGGAAACGTCGATGGTGTGGTGAGCCATCTTTTCCATCCAGTATACCTGCCAGGGGTGCCAGTCCTCATA
>JAZUAR010000102.1:0-7825 GCA_045638055.1 Candidatus Avispirillum sp. | reverse complement strand
ACCCTCTTCCGTCTCCTTCGGAGCCACCTTCCCCCGAATCATGGGGGAAGGCTTGGCTGAATCGCATCCTTTGTTTACAGACATACATTTTTCTTGTTATTCAAGAAAAATTATTCTTTCACCTCGGGCTTCATGCCGTTGTATTTGCCCATGGCTTCATCGCACTTGCCATTCATGATGAGCTTGGATGCATCGAGGCAAGCCTCGAGGCAGGGGACCATGAGGTCGTAGTTTGCACGGGAAATTCTGCCGAGGACCCAGTCTGCAAGGTCTGCTTCCTTGGGCTTTGCGCCAACGCCAAGCTTGATTCGGGGGAATTTATCGCTACCGAGATGCTCGATTATACTCTTGAGGCCGTTATGACCGCCTGCAGAACCATCCTTTCTGATTCTCAGTCTGCCGGGCTCAAGGTAGATATCGTCTACCAGAACAACGATATTCTCAGCGGGGATATTATAGTACTTTGCCGCCTCACCAACAGATTCTCCCGACTTATTCATATAGGTCTGGGGCATCATGAGAAGAACGTTCTTATCGCCGATCTTTACTGTATTTGTGAATGCCTTGAACTTCACTCGCTGACACTCGCAGCCGAGGGCTGCACAAATCTTATCTATTGCAAGAAAGCCTGCGTTGTGTCTTGTTTCGCAGTACTCCTTGCCGGGGTTGCCGAGGCCTACTATCATATGGGTGGGAGCGCCGCCTGACGCCTCATTGCCCTTTGAAATCTGCTTAAAAAGATCAAAAATATCTGCCATTTTTATTTCCTTATTTCATAATTATCAACGCACAAAATCCCGCTCCGAGGGGCGGGTATGGGTGTTTTTCTATATTTTAGCTCAAAAGCCCCCTTTTTTCAAGAGTTTTAGGTCGAAAAAATCAAATGTTAACAGTTGCGCTATTGTAATTATCAAAAAAATCTATATAATTATTATGTATCACTATGAAAGGAGACTTTTTCGGATGGGAAAGAAGAAAAATAAAAAGAATAAGAATAAAGCCGCTCAAAAGCAAAAAATCGTTGCGGCAGAAAGCATGACCGAAGAAATATCCGCAAATGCCTCCGAAGCGGAAGATGAGGAAATTGAAGTCAGAGAGCCTGCATTTGAAATGCCCTATGACCCCAATTTCTCGGAAGAGGATTTCTCTGCCTCCGTTAACGAATTGAAAGCTGAGGACATAACTATGCCCGAGGATAAAAGCATTCCCGAAAAGGAAAAGAAAAAGATCTCAAAGCTCACCAACATAATTCAGCTGTCCCTCCTCTTTATATGCGGCGCTGTTGCCATCGTTTGTCTCTACCTTCTCGGTGAGAACATCTGGGGCAAGATCAAGGGTCAGGAAATTTATTCCGATACTCAGAATCAGTTTGACGGATTTACTCTTGATGAAAACGGCACGACCGATTTCAGACATCTCGCTTACATCGGCAGCGATGCTCCCCTTCTCACCATGTTTGAGCGTATCGATGCGGGAAAAAGCGCTGTAAACGATACGAACAAGGGTCAGTATGACGAGCAGCTCTCCCAGATGAAGGCCAGCCTTTCCGCGCTGAAATCTCAGTACAAGGATATTTACGGCTGGATATACGTTCCCGAAACCAATATCAACCATCCTATCGTGCGCTGTGACGATAACAACTATTATCTCAACCATGCCCATACGGGCGAGTATCTGCCCATCGGCGCAATCTTTGCCGACCTTACAACTCAGGATCTGGTGACGGATAATTATAACACCGTTATCTACGGACACAACGTAGTTTCAACAGGTCAGAGCTCCATGTTCCACGACGTGGAAAAATTCCTTGACGTGGATTTCTTCAACAGCCACAACATCTACATCTACACTCTTGACGGCGCCTTCATCTTCAAGCCCGTTGCAATTTACGATACAGTGGCAGACGATTTCTATTTCAAGACAGTCTTTGCAACTGAGGATGAATTCCTTGATTTCGCAAAGGAGAAAATTTCAAGCTCTAATATCTACACAGGCGAATCCCTTGCATCGGGAGACAAAATGCTCACCCTTTCCACCTGTACAAACGGTGCTCAGGACGGCAGATACGCTCTCCATGCAAAGCTTATCGAGGTGATCGACTGATGAATCTTTCCGAGCTTCTCATCTGCCCTCTTTGCCGTGCCCCCCTCACAAAGGGCGAAAAAAGCTTCTTTTGCGGCGGAGAGCGACGCCATTGCTATGATATTTCAGCAGCAGGATACGTGAATCTTCTCCCTCCGGGAAAGAAATCCAATGCAAAAACGGGAGACGACCGCGAAATGCTGAAAAGCCGACGCGCATTTCTCTCCGGTAAGTATTATGACAAAATTTCCGAGGCCGCGGCTAAAGCCGCCCTCGATAATCTTTCTTTTCGCGACACCATCGTTTTCGCAGACGCGGGATGCGGCGACGGATACCACGCTCTGAATATTGAAAAATATTTCAAAGAAAAGGGTGTCGCATCTCAGGCAATCGGCCTTGAGGCTTCAAAAAACGGCGCTGAAATGGCATCAAAGCTTGCAAAGAAGGAAGAAAGCGATGCTGTCTTCGCTGCGGCAAATATTTTTGATATGCCCCTTGCGGATAAGTCCTGCGACGTTGTTTTCAGTATGTTTGCTCCCGTGCCCGACAGCGAGGTTATGAGAGTTTTGAAGGATGACGGCGTTCTCGTTGTATGCTCCTCGGGAAGCTATCATCTCTGGGAAATGCGCGAGGTGCTCTACGGCGAGCCGAGGCTCTCCCCTGCCCTTGACCGTACTCCCGAGGGCTTTGAGCATATCGCTCACACATCCCTTGCCTATTCCTTCACCCTTGATTCAAGGGAGCTTATCGCATCTCTTTTCACAATGACTCCCTTCTATTGGCGCTGTCCCCGCGAGGGTCGCGAAAGGCTTCTTTCCCTTGAAGCGCTCACAGTCCGCGCAGAAACCGAGTACAACGTTTACAAAAAAATTTAAAGGCTATCTTTCGATAGCCTTTTTTATTTTATCTTTTCTTTCTCTTTTTGAAATCCTCGTCGATTCTCTCCTTCCAGCCGCAGGGCATTGCACAGGAGGCTCTCATGGCCATGATAGCCTCTCCAGTTACCTCATAGTTGAGTCTTGTGCCCTCGCTGTCGCAGTGGTAGTTTACAGCGCGGTCCTCGCTGATTCCGTAGCGGGATGCAGTTGCAACAGCATCGATATTAGCGCCGAGGAAAAGAAACTCCCAGCCGTGCTTCTTCTGCTTCTCAATGAGCTTTTTGATGTCCTCCTGAGAATAGCGGCAGCTTGCATTTTCCATGCCGTCTGTGATTATTACGAATATCGTGTTTTCGGGGACGTCCTCGCGGCGGGCATACTTGTGGATGTTGCCGATATGGCGCACAGCTCCGCCAACTGCATCGAGAAGGGCTGTGCATCCGCCCACACAGTAGTCCTTCTCTGTCATGGGAGCGATTTCGGAAAGCTTCACTCTGTCGTGAATAACGCGGCTTTCGTTGTCGAAAAGCACGGTGGAAACAAAGCATTCACCCTCCTGCTTTTTCTGCTTCTCTATCATGGAGTTAAAGCCGCCTATAGTGTCCTTCTCAAGTCCGTGCATGGAGCCGCTGCGGTCAAGGATAAATACGAGTTCAGTAATATTGTTTTTCATTTTAAAAACCTCTCTTTCATTTGGTGTCTTAATTTTACACCGCAGAAAGAGAGGTTTGGTCGCATGAAAAGCGACAAATTAGAAAGAACGGTCGCTTTTTAGTGCGAAAATATAGCAACTGCAAAATCAAACTTTACTTTTTTCGCACCAGCTTCGCTAAAGGCGAAGCCAAAGAAAGCATAAATTTAACGGCGCTCCGCAAAAAACTTTATAAAAAGTTCTCTGTGTTATCTTTTATTTCAATTTTTCATTCCACTCAGCTTCCTTAAAGCCTACGAGGACAACATCGTCACCGACAAGGATAGGTCTTTTAACGAGCATTCCGTCTGTGGCGAGAAGGGAGAGCATTTCATCCTCTGTCATTTCGGGGAGCTTTTCTTTAAGGTTCATTGACTTATAAAGAAGTCCGCTTGTGTTGAAAAACTTTTTCAGGGGCAGACCGCTCTTTTTGTACCACTCGGTCAATTCCCCGAGGGTAGGATTTTCAAGCTTTATGTCCCTCATTTCATATTCAACGCCGTTGTCGTCAAGCCATTTCTTCGCTTTCTGACAGGTGGTGCATTTGGGGTAGCATATAAATTTTATCATATTTTCCTCTTAAATCTTCGCAAGGGATGCGTTTTTGTAGGACTCGTCGTCCGTTACCTCTTTGATGACCTTGATCTCTTCGGGGAAGTGCGGCTCGATGCCCTCGTCGCTTAATTCAAGCTCAACGATGGCCTTATCATTCCAAAAGGGATACACGTCTATTTCAAAATACTGATTGCCGTAGGTGAGGCAGTAGCGGTCCTTTCTTATCTGGCGCTTTTCTGTGTCCGCCTCCATGAGAAGCTTCAGGTACTGTGCCTGAGTGAGCCTTCTTTCTATCTCCACTCGCTTGAGGCCTGAGACCTTTTTCTTTATAGTCTTGAAATATATGTAGTGACCGTCGCTTCCTCTCTGGCGCACTCGCACCTCGTCCCCCTCGGGGCTTGTTAAGTAAGTCTGGATGATCTCAAGCTTTTTGCAGTTGGGGAGAGATTCGAGCCAATCTATATCCGGATATTCGATAAGGAACTTTCTCTCTATCTCAAAGGGCTCCGGCTCTCCGAGAAAGGATGCTATCTCTGCAATGAGATTTTTCATCTTGCCGTCAAAATCCGCAGAGTTGTCTATCACTCGAAAATGGGGATGGCCTGTCCATGCAAAGATGAGCTTATCGTCTATCTCCCTTGCCTTTTCGGGAGTTTCCGTGCGGGCGGGGTTATTCTCGCAGGTATAAAATTCCTCAGCGCCCTTTGCCGCTGTCACAAGATGGAACACCGCATCGTAGCTGTCTCTCAGCTCCACCTCGTTTGAGCCCACGGACTCTGCCGCTTCGAGGAATTCCTCCTCTGTCATATAAGCTTTATTGTCAAGGCTGCCTCTGTCGCAAACGATGAGCACCTTTTCGCAGTCCATGCCCTCTGCCGCCTTTTCGAAAACAGCTTCCTTTTCTATCTGCAGTCTGAGCTGGAGCTTCTGATATTCGCCGTTTGTTTTGCAGGTCCAGGGGGCAACACCGCCGCCGATAAGCTCGGTTGCGGTCTCACCGATGAACAGCACTCTGTATCCGAGGGCGGTAAACTCGCTCTGGATTCTTGAAAGAGCCGTGGATTTTCCCGCGCAGGGGCCGCCTGTAATTACGATTTTTGAAATTCCCATATTTACTCCTTATTCGCAGAGGAATGCATATGCCTTCTGATACTTTTCCTTTCTCGCAAGTGCCTTTTCGTCGACATCGTCAAGGCGGGTAAGGTCGGAATTATGGCAAAGGTCTGCCTTTTTAACGGCAGTTGCCACGGGGTTTTTCTTAATTTCTGCAACGTAGTCCATATAGGGCACGGCAGGGTCGTGGGTGAGGAGGGTCAGCGCAGCGATAGCCTCGTCGCCAAAGCCCATAGCCGCCATATCCTCAAGGGTTATGTCTGTGTCCTCTGCAACGTCGTGAAGAAGGGCAACGATGGTCGTCACCTCGTCCTCCATCTGCTCTGCAAGGTGGAAGGGATGGAAAACGTAGGGGATGCCTGTCTTGTCGACCTGCACCTTGTGCGCCTCAAAGCAAAGCTTCATTGCCTTTTTTGTTTTTTCTGTGTATATCATATTAATCTCCTTAGAATTACTTAGCAGCTCGACCGAGCTTCCATAGAAGCAAAAATGGGTTGGGCCCCATTTTCAGGGAGAGCGGTGGCGTGAAAAAGTCAAGCCTTAAAGCTTTGCATATGGTATTTTCACGCTATACCCCCAGAAGCACCTGATCGAATGCGAACAGCGCTTCGTTTATTTCGTAGATATTGTAGTTCTTTTCTTTGATGAAATACTCGATTATGATATCGAATTTATTGCTGTGGGAAAGGGCATATCCTGCCTTTTTCAGCATATCGTTGGTTTCCTCAAGGGAAAGCTCAAGGGCTATTGCAAAGGCTATTGCCGTCGCCTTTTTCGGGCGGTAGCTTGCATCGCTCCTTATTTTTGAAAAAAGCTTTCTGTCGATATTTGCTTTTATATAGCACTCGGAGTCCTTCATTCCCTTTTCGTCTATCTTTCTGAGAAGCATCTGGGAAAAGCTTTCGTCAAGGTCCAGAACTATGTCCTCAAGGGCCATGGAGGGCGCCGCCATATAGCAGGCTGCATCCTCGCATACAGACTCTTTGGGAACCTGCGCCATCGCTCTGCGGCGCTGCTCCTCAGGGAGGTCTGTCCTTGATTCTGCGTATTTGTCGTCAATATACTCCTTGATGGAGGCGAAAAGCTTTTCGCTTATCATAAAGGAATCCTTATCCAAGATGACGATATAAACCGTCATCTCGTTTTCAAGCAGGAAAGAGCTTATCTCATCAACGGCAACCTTCAATGCCTTGTCCTTCGGGTAGCCGTATATTCCCGATGATATAAGAGGGAAAGCGCAGGATTTACATTTTTTCTTTTTTGCAAGGCTGAGTGAGCTTCGGTAGCAGGAGCGGAGAAGCTCTTCCTCTCCCTTGTTTCCTCCGTTCCATACAGGGCCTACCGTGTGGATCACGTACTTTGCGGGAAGCTTATATCCCTTTGTTATCTTTGCATCTCCGGTTTTGCATCCTCCGAGAGTAGCGCATTCCAGAAGGAGCCTGGGTCCTGCGGCACGGTGGATGGCACCGTCCACTCCGCCTCCGCCAAGCAGCGTCTTGTTTGCCGCGTTAACCACAGCATCAACTTCCATTTTCGTTATATCGTTTCTGACTATTTCAAAAGGCATCCGCTGTCTCCTTTCGCTATGCTTTGCGATCATTCAGGGCATTTATCATGATGCGCACTGCTTTATTGGCAAGTGCATAAAATCATTGACAAAGCCTGATAATCGTGTTATAATTTTCTTGGTATACAACTATATTATAACATACCAATTAAACTTTAGGAGGTTTTTTATGAATTCTTTCAAGAAATATCTTGCTGAATTTATCGGCACGTTTGTTCTTGTATTCTTCGCTTGCGGCACAGCCTGCGTTGTTGGCTGCTCTTCTGAGGCAGGCACAGGATATCTCCTCACAGCTCTTGCATTCGGTCTTGTTATCGTAGCAATGGCATACTCCATCGGCAACGTTTCCGGCTGCCACATCAACCCCGCAGTTTCCATCGCAATGCTCGTTTCCAAGAAGCTTTCCATTGCAGACTTTATCGGCTACGTTGTAGCTCAGTTTGCAGGTGCAACAGCAGGTGCTGCAGCTCTCATGGCTTTCGTTGGAAAGGACTCCGGCCTTGGCGCAAACGGACTTTATGAGGGAAACATCTGGCTTTCTCTTCTCATCGAGGTTATCCTCACATTCGTATTTGTTCTCGCTATCCTCGGTGTTACATCCAAGGTTGAAAACGGCGCAGTAGCAGGTATCGTGATCGGCCTCACACTTACTCTCGTACATATTCTCGGTATCGCCTTCACAGGCACAAGCGTAAACCCTGCCCGCTCCTTCGGACCTGCTCTTCTTGCAGGCGGCGATGCTCTCGCTTGCGTTTGGGTATTCATTGTTGCTCCCCTCGTTGGCGGTGTTGTTGCGGCTCTTGTTTACAAGTTCCTCGCATCCGAAAAGAAATAATCGGGCTTGGAGCTGACAATCTCCCGTAATCTAAATGATCAAAGACCATTGCAATGCTATGCATTGCAAGAGGCTTTTTTTAATATGGATAAAGCTCGCCGCAC
>JAZUAR010000101.1:0-10192 GCA_045638055.1 Candidatus Avispirillum sp. | reverse complement strand
TCCCCGATAAATACGAATTTAAATTGTATGGATGGCGGGGGATATTGTCTGTATTATTAACAATAAGTAAAAATCCGCGGAGACTGTTGAAATCCGGGGGGAAAAATGATAGAATATATAAAAACTGACTGAAAGAGACAGGTACGATGGAAGAAAAGAAGAAACAGGAGTTTCAGGTTGACGAAAACTTCGAGGTTGAAGAATCAAATGCACTGAAGGTGCTTCGCGCGAAAGGCGAGGAAGGGGTAAATCCTCACGAAAGCCATATCCCTCAGAAGAAGGTTGGCAAGCTTGAGAATTTCTGGTATCTGCATAAATGGCATCTTGGAATCGGTATTTTCCTTGCAGTTCTTGCGATTATTGTAACAGTGCAGATGATAAATCAAAAGCCTGCCGATGCTTATATTATGTACACAGGCCCTCAGCCCATGATCGGAAACGATTATGAGAATCTCGAGAAGGCTATCGAGGAGGCTATGGGCGACTATAACGGTGACGGACATTGCGAGATCAGCTTTACTGACAACACCTTCCTCACAGAGAAGGAGATCGAGCGCAGAAAAGCAGAGGCAGACCGCATCCGCGAGCATAACCCCGATTATCCCGTTTATACCTACGATGCAAACGCAAATAACGGCGCATACCAGCGCTTTATGGCAGAGATAACAAGCGGCTCTCATATGTTTCTGATGCTTGACCCCGATCTCTATCGAGGACTTGCAGAGCAGAAAGCGTTTATCCCCCTTTCCGAAATTCTCGAAGAGGTACCCGAGGGTGCTGAAGAATTCGGTATCCGCCTCGGCGATACAGAGTTTTATAAGAGCAATTCAAAGCTGAAATTCATCCCCGCTGATACAATGCTTTGCGTTCGTAAGACTTCAACCCTTGACGTTAAGTCAAACGAGAAGAAAGAGAAGCAGACAGAAGCGCACAAAAACCTCCTCCGCGATATCGTTGAATATACCGCTCCCGAGGAAGAATAAACAAAAGAATGGCTACGGGCAAAACCCATAGCCATTCTTTTTTTGAAGTTTTTTGAAGTGCAGAAACTTTTTTTCAAAAAAGTTTTTGCATCTCCTTTTGTCTTAATTAATCACAGCAAGGATCGGGCTTCTTTGCCTTGGGGGCAGCCTCGGGAGCGGAAGGAGTTACGTCGCCGATGCCGGAGATCTCGGAGAAGAGAGTGTTATTCTTTGCTGTGTTAACAACGTCTGTAGGAACGATGATCTTGGATGCTCAGCCGTTGGAGAGCTGAACAAGAGCCTCATACTTCTTAAGCTCGAGAACAGCGGCGTCAGCTCCTGCCTCACGGAGTGCGCGGAGACCGTCTGCCTCTGCCTTCTTTGCAAGGAAGATAGCCTTTGCTTCACCCTCTGCTCTTGCGATACGGGCATCGCGTTCACCCTCTGCCGCAAGGATCATTGCCTGCTTTTCACCCTCAGCGCGTGTGATTGCCGCTGCCTTGTGACCTTCAGCCTGAAGAAGTGTCTCGCGGCGGTCGCGCTCTGCCTTCATCTGCTTTTCCATTGCGTTCTGGATCTCAGAGGGAGGAATGATATTCTTAAGCTCAACGCGGCTTACCTTGATACCCCACTGGTCTGTAGCCTCATCGAGGATGGCTGTCATTTTGCCGTTGATAGTATCGCGGGAGGTAAGAGTAGCATCAAGCTCAAGCTCACCAACAAGGTTACGAAGAGTTGTTGCTGTGAGGTTTTCAAGAGCGGAGATGGGACTAACTGCTCCGTATGCATAAAGCTTTGCGTCGTAGATGCGGAAGAATACAACTGTATCGATCTGCATAGTAACGTTATCCTTTGTGATAACGGGCTGAGGAGGAGAGTCGAGCACCTGCTCCTTCAATGTGATCTTCTTTGAAATTCTTTCAAAGAAGGGGATGAGGAAATGAAGACCTGCACCCCATGTGGTGCGGTATTTACCGAGAAACTCGATAACGTACTCTGTTCCCTGAGGAACGATCTTGAGGCCGGTAAAGAGAATGATCACGACTACCGCTATGAGAATATAAAGCCATTCCATAAGCTGTTCCTTTCTTTAACTGCGTTGCAGTATTTCTACATTTATTATACATCAAAATACACAATACATCAATAGTTTGCTATGCAATTTTTAACAATGTAGACCAACAAAAAATAAAAAGTGGGAGTTGCAAATTTTTGTTAACTGTGATATAATAACAATGTATGCAATTGTACATATTGCTATTATAAATCATCCGGTACATGAATATACAGAAGCATTTTATGCGGAAAGGTACTGTTTATGAAAAACTGGTTCTCAGTTAAAAGAAACACAGACAAGAAGCACCTTATAATTTACGGTGCAATCGCGCTTGTATTTGCTGTTGCTGCTCTCATTCTTTCTGTACATTGGGCTACCTCCATCATCAGCGGTGTTGTGGTATTCTTCTTCTTACAGTTCAGACTTGAGATAACAGAAAAGTTCCCCTTCTGGATGCAGAGCCTTCTCATGGTGGCGCTCACACTTCTGGTGTTCATACTTATGCAGGTCACCATCAGCTGCGGCGTAATTCTCATCGGTGGCTTTAAGTTTATAATGAACGTTATCATCGTTCTCGGTCTCACCTCCCTTATCTGGGCGGCTACGGGAAAGATGAAGGTTGCAGTTATTTCTGTAACCGTTCTTTCTCAGATCGTTGCTATTGCCGACCACCTTGTTGTTCAGGCAAGAAGCTTTGAGATCCAGTTCTCCGATTTCGCTTCTCTCGGTACCGCGGCTCAGGTTGCTGACCAGTACAAGTTCGAGCTTTCCGAGATCACAAAGATCGGTATCATTCTCACACTTCTGTTTATTACAGCTGTTATCACAACAAAGTTCCCCGTTCGTGAGCGCAACTGGAAGCAGCTTGTTTTCTGCCTCTCCGCTGTTGTTTGCGCGGCGCTCTGCGTTGTTATCGTATATACTCAGATCGGCGCATCCGTTATCGCTTACCAGGACAAATACTGGAAGTACCGCGGAAGTGAAAGAAACGGTTTCTTCGTTAACATGATCTATTCTGCATCTGCAACAAGAGTTCTTGAGCCTGATGACTACGATTCCGATTCTCTTGATAAGAAGACAGATAAGTTCATTTCCGAAAACTCCCCTAAGGAGCCTGAGGACAAAAAGCAGCCCAACGTTATCGTTATTATGAACGAGACATTCTCTGACGTTCACAACATCACAGAGTATATGGGCGGCGAGATGAACACCGACATTGAGGTAACTCCCTTCCTTGATTCTCTTGACAACGCGGCTTCCAACGTTATCAAGGGTTATGCACTTTCCTCCGTTTACGGCGGAAACACTGCAAACTCCGAGCTTGAGTTTCTCACAGGTCTTTCCATTCAGTTTATTCCCAGAAATACAGTAGCATATAACCTCTACATGGAGGAAAATAACAGCTTCACCATCGTTGATTCCTTCAACGAGGCAGGCTACAAGACAGTTTCCATCCATCCCGAGAACCCCACAAACTGGCAGAGAGATATGATCTACGATTACTTCAAGTTTGACGAGCAGTATTTCAAGGATGATTTCTCCCACGTTCCCGAGGAGGACTATTTCAGAGGTCACATCAGCGACGCTTCCGTTTACGATAAGATCATCGATCTTTACGAAAGCAAGGAAGAGGGAACACCTCTCTTTAACTTCACCATCACAATGCAGAACCATTCCGGTTTCTCCACCATCGGCTTTGACTACGGCGTTGAGATCGAGGGAATGAACAAGTACACAGGTATCCGTGAGTATCTCACATCCATTAATAACTCCGATAAGGCTCTCAAGGAGCTTATCGAGTACTTTGAGGGTGTTGATGAGGAAACAATTATCGTGTTCTTCGGTGACCACCAGCCCTCCCTTTCCAACATCGCATCCAAGTTCTACGGTGTAAGCGATGATGATCCCACAGAAAAGCAGCTTTCCAAGTACGTTGTGCCTTACTTCTTCTGGGCAAACTACGATATCGAGTGCGAGAGAGCAACAGAGCTCACAAGTATTAACTTCCTCTCCTCCTTCCTTCGCGATATGGTAGATATCCCCGAAACAAAGTTCAACAAGTTTGTGGATGCTCTTAACACCAACGTTATGGCTATTAACGCTATGGGCTGGTACGACCATGAAGGCAACTTCCATGAGTCCTCTTATTCCAACCCCGAGCTTAACAGCGCTCTCGAGATTTACAGCCAGCTTCAGTATAATATGCTTTATGATGCAAAGGATAAGCTGAAGTCCCTCTTCACTATACCTAAGAAGTAATATGTTTGAAAAGGATTATAAGATCGTAAAGATCGAGGGAGAATACGCGTATCTTCGCGATGAAAGCGGAGAATGCACAGAGGACGTGTTCATTGCCCTCGCACTCCTCCCCGCAGGATGCGACGTAGGCACACGCCTCCATTATGAAAACTTTTCCTACGAAATAATATGAAAGAAGGAGCTGTTGCTTTGCAACAGCTCCTTCTTTTTATGTAGGGATGCAAAGAACTTTGAAAAGAGACTATTATAAATTCGGGTTTGTCGATGTGAACTATAAATGATTTCGTAGGGGCCGATGCTGGTAGGAATGTTCCATTCCTACGATCGGCCCGTTACAGACGTAACAATTCACTGTGAATATCGTTTCGTTCTCGTGCAGATGGGCGGGCTGATGTGGGCATCAGCCCCTACGAAACACCAATTATGTCTCCCCAATAAATACGAATTTAAAGTTTAAGAATAAAAAGAATGGCTATGGGCATAAACCCATAGCCATTCTTTTTTGTTTTGCATAAATATCAGTTGCTCATAGCAGTAATGAACTTGTTAATTCTATCGCCGGCGCTTCCTGAGAAGATCTCGTCGGGGGTACCGCAGGCGGCGATAACGCCGTTGTCCATGAAAATGATCCTGTCGGAAACCTCCTTGGCAAATGCCATTTCGTGGGTAACGATTATCATTGTCATATTGCGCTGGGCAAGAGACTTAATAACGGAAAGCACCTCTCCCGTAAGCTCGGGGTCGAGGGCGCTTGTAGGCTCGTCAAAGCAGAGGATCTCGGGGGAGAGCATAAGTGCTCTCGCTATTGCAACTCGCTGCTGCTGACCGCCTGAAAGCTGACAAGGGTAGTGATCCTTCTTATCAAGAAGGCCTACGCTTTTCAGAGTTTCAAGTGCCTTTTCTTCAATTTCGGCAAATGCCTCTTTTTTAGCTGCGCCCTTTGCTTTAACCTTGAGCTTTGCCGCGAGGGTCAGATTGCCGAGAACTGTATACTGAGGGAACAAATTGAACTGCTGGAACACAAGCCCGAAGTTCAGTCGGCGCTTTCTTGTTTCCTCCTCGGAAGGATGTTTGTCAGTTGCCGAAAATACTGTTTCCCCGTTTACGAGGATGGCGCCGTCATTGGGAGCTTCAAGAGAATTGAGGCAGCGGAGCAGGGTAGTCTTTCCGCTACCTGAGGAGCCGAGGATGGAGATCACCTCTCCCTTCTCCACAGAGAAGGAAATATCTTTAAGTACCTCAGTCTTGCCGAAGCTTTTTTTAAGATTTCTGACTTCAAGTATAGACATTTAAAGACTCCTTTCTCAGCTTTTAAAATAGTTCAGCTTCTTTTCAAGATAGCCAAAGAGTAGGGTGAGCGCGCCGCAGAAGATGAGGTAGAATACGCCTGTATAGAAGAGAGGCCATACAAGACCTGCGGATTTTGTGAAGCTTTCGCCCATGTAGATGATCTCGTAGCAGGTGATGATTCGCGCAAGGGACGTATCCTTGACGAGGGTGATGATCTCGTTTGACATAGGAGGAAGGATGCGCTTAACAACCTGAAGAAGAATAACTCTGAAGAATATCTGAGTCTTTGTCATACCCAGCACCTGACCTGCCTCGTACTGCCCCTTGGGGATGCTCTCGATTCCTCCGCGGAATATCTCGGAAAAATAGCAGGCATAGTTGATGGAGAATGCAAAGACCGTTGCCGTCAGCGGGCTGAATGAGTTCAGATACTCCGCAACATCATATATAATATTGAAGTTTTCGGCTCTTGCAAGGCTTGATGCAAGAAGTCCGGGACCGTAGTATACGATAATGAGCTGGAGCATAAGAGGAGAGCCTCGGATGATCCAGACAAACACCTTCATAAGAAGCTTCAAGGGGGTGAAGCGGCTCATGGAAGCAAAGGAGAAAATAAGTCCCAGAGGGAGAGAAAATAAAAGGGTCAGCCCGAATATCTTGACGGTTACGAGAAAACCTTCAAGGAGCTTCGAGGTGACCGAGAGAAAAACACTGATATCCATATTTACCTATAACGCTTCAAAACAGAGGGCATAGCCCTCTGTTTTGATAAACAATGATTTATTTTGATTCGGAAACGAGAGTGAGCTCGTACTTGTCAGCAAGCTTCTGGAGAGAGCCGTCCTTCATGAGCTCTGCCATGATCTCGTTGATCTTTGCAGTAAGGTCGGAGCCCTGTCTGCAAGCGATGGCGTAAACCTCTTCTGTGAGGGAGAAGGAGGATGTGAGGTGCTCGTATCCTGTGCCCTCACCTGTCATAGCATTTGCCATTGTGATATCGATTATACAAGCCTCAGCCTTGCCGGACTCAACAGCCATAAGTGCATCAGCCTGAGCGGGATATTCAACGAACTTGAGTCCTGCGGATTCTGCAGCAGCCTTACCTGCGCTTCCAACCTCAACTGCAACGGTGCAGTCCTTGAGAGTGGAGGCATCGGTATATGTAGTCTTCATATCTTCCTTAACAACAACCACCTGAGCGTTGCGAACGTAAGGATTGGAGCAGCTTGCGTTAGCCTTTGCGGTCTCGTGAAGTGTCATACCGTTCCATACGCAGTCGATATCCTTCGCCTTGAGGGAGAACCACTTTGTATCCCATACGATGGGAACGAACTTGACCTCAACGCCAAGCTCCTCGGCAACGAGGTAAGCAAATTCTGTATCGAAGCCGATCCACTCGCCGTTTTCATCGGGGTAGTTCATGGGGGCGTAGTCTGTCATACCGATAACGAGAGTGCCTTTTTTCTGAACGTAGGCAAGGTCGGAGGTTTTGGACTTATCTTCTGTTGTGTCCTTAGCTTCGCCTGTTGATGAGAGGCAGGAGCAGAGGGGGAGCACCATCATAAGTGTTGCCAGGATGAGTGCAAGAATCTTTGTGATCTTCATTGGGGTTTCCTTTCGTGTACGGTCAACCGAACACTTTAGTTTAGTAAAGTATATGATGAAGATATAATACATTATATTATTAAATAAGTCAAGACCTTTAGCTAAAATTGATAAAGAAATATGAAGAAATAACGAAAAAATAGCAATAGAGACAAGAGGCGATAATGCGGTGTGGGAAAATGAAAGAAAAAGCAAAAAAATATAAACTTTTTTTAAAAAACGTATTGCAAAAGTGAAACGAATGTGATAATATAGTGGAGGTCGCAATGGCGGCCTAATAGGGGTGTAGTTCAGTTGGTAGAACGGCGGTCTCCAAAACCGCATGTCGCGGGTTCAAATCCTTCCGCCCCTGCCAAAAAAGCCAAGTCGAAAGACTTGGCTTTTTCATTTGTGCCGCAAGGCACAACATCATTTGCCCGCCAGGGCAACATCATTTAGCCGAAGGCTAACATCATTGCCGCTCCGTGCGGCACAAATGAACGATGTTGCACTTCGTGCAAATGATGTGGGCTTGCGCCCAACGATGTTACGGCTACGCCGTAAATGATGTTGCGCTTCGCGCAAACGGAATTGTAACTTTTCACTCAGTACGCTGAAACGTAGTTGATTTTTAGTTTTAAAGTGCTATAATTACTTTTAGAAAGGCGGTGAATTCATGATTACAAATGATATTTTTTCATTAGAAGAAAAAAGATTATTAAATTTTATTTTGGCTCAAGACTTTGAAAGAAATAACGAGACCGTCAATTACATCAATTCGTTATCTGCCGAGCATATAGTTCGTGATTATTCGCCGTATCACAAAATTATTGAGTTTCGCACACCGAGTATTAAAGAAGGTTATGTTGGAATGTCAAAGATGATTTCTGTTCAGGTAGTAAGAAATGACGGAAGCGCTCATACGGTATTTACTTTATACGAAAAAGATGGTTTCCCTTTTGAATATGAAATTTATAATGCTGACAGTAGTGCTATGGATATGGATACTATTTTAGACGGAGAGCTGGTTGTTGGCTGAATTTCATACAAACATCATTTCTGATTTTTTACGAACACGCCGAAGCATGATTGATAAACACCTTTGAAGTAATAAGTAATAGGTAATAGTGAAGAAGTAATGTAGCTTTTCGCTTTCGCGAAAAGCTTTTTTATTTATAAATTGTGTGTACATTAAAGGTAGCGATCTGTATTGGTTGAATTTATTCTGGTCTGTGATATAATGAGATAAAAAGAGCTGTTTTTATATGAAAAGAAAAAACATACTCATATTTTCCATCATAGCTGCTATTGTTATTGTCGCTCCTTTATCCATATCAGCTACTGCACGTTTTATATTACTATCTCCTCTTCGGGGCAATCTTTTAAATATAATGTAATAAAATAAAAATCCCTGTTGAAATACGGCGATCGTTGTGGTATAATTCTTTTCTGTCACGGCGTTGCCGTATTTTTGTGTTTAGAGGTTATTATGAATACAGAAAAAAAGAAATTCACAGTCGGATATCTCATTAAGAGATTTTTCTTTCTCGTGATGCTGGGTCTTCTTGTGGGTATTGCCTGCGGTATTGTGGGTACTGCATTTTCCCACAGCGTAACCCTCGTTACAAACATCAGAATGGCCAACTCATGGATAATTTATCTTCTTCCTCTTGCCGGTCTTTTGTCCGTTTATCTTTATCATGTTTTCAAGGTAACAAACGTTGGTACGGACGATGCGGTTGAGAGCGCTCATTCTACAAAGCAGGTATCTCCCCGTCTTACCCCCGCAGTTTTCATCTGCTCCGTTATCACTCACTTCTTCGGCGGTTCTGCCGGTCGAGAGGGTGCGGCTCTTAAGATGGGCGGCGGTATTGCGGCTCTGTTTTCCAAGGTATTCAAGCTTGACGAGAGAAGCCGCAGAACTATTGCTCTTGCGGGCATGAGCGGTGTTTTTGCCGCAGTTTTCGGAACTCCCATTGGTGCGGCTATCTTCACCATTGAGGTTGTAAGATCAAGATCTATCCGCCCCTGGGCAGCCTTCACAGCTCTTGTTTCAAGCTGTACGGCATATGCTATTGCCATCCTTTGCAAGGTTGAGCCTGAGAGATACGATTTTGGTGCTCTTCCCTCTTTTGAATGGTCTAATATTTGGAAGATCCTCGTTCTCTGCGCCCTTGCAGGTATTCTCAGCTATATCTTCTGTGTGTCCGTTCATCATTTCCCCCACCTTGTAAAGAAGTTTATTAAAAACGATTACGTTCGTATTTTTGCACTTTCCGTTATCATCGTTCTTCTCACAGTTATCGTGGGAACAACCGACTATAACGGCGGTGGTATCCACATAATCCACGGTCTTTTCCACGGAGATTCTGTAAATTACGAGGCATTCGCACTCAAGCTCCTCTTTACAGCATTCACCGTAGCCGCAGGATTCAAGGGCGGCGAGATCGTTCCCGCATTCTTCGTTGGCGCAACCTTCGGTGCCGCGGCAGCGACCCTTCTCGGACTCCCCCCTATGTTCGGAACAGCCCTCGGTATGGTAGCACTCTTCTGCGGAGTTACAAACTGCCCTATCGCAACCCTTATCCTTGCTTGCGAGATGTTCGGTGTCGGCGGAATCGTATTCTATCTTATCGCAGTAATTATAAGCTTCCTCCTTTCCGGAGAGCTCAGCCTCTACGACGGAAAGAAGTACCCCTTCAAGGAGCTCATGCGCGAGAAGGTTGAGGAATAAAAAAACACACGGCTTTGCCGTGTGTTTTTTTATTTATCAGTCGCAGATGGTGATTGTGATTTCCTTGCCCATCTTTTCTGCGGGGAGGTAGTATACTGTTGTATTCATAAGTGTATCGAATTCTTCTGTATACTCTGCGCCCTCGATTGTAGTTGTACGAGCGCGTGCCTTCTTATCCTCATACTTGAGAGTGAGCTTGGAGCCCTTAACGTTGAGGGTGATCTCAGCCTTTTCTGCAGGGAAGTATGCGGGGGGCTGGATGCGAACGCCTGCGATGGAGGGATGGATACCGAAGCCGTAGCGGAT
>JAZUAR010000100.1:0-2452 GCA_045638055.1 Candidatus Avispirillum sp. | reverse complement strand
AAAAAGTCCTCTATCTTCCTAAAACATAGTCGATCCGCGGGCATAAAGAGAAACGATTGGCGAGAGTTATCTTGCCCGCTCAGCCTTTGCAAAAGCAAAGGCCTGAGTGTAATATCAATAAAAAACGCTTCGATACACTCGGCTCGCTACTCTCCTTGTTTTACTTACGTCGTTGAAAAAACGATACTCAGTCGTCTTTTCTTCCTCCTCACTTCAAAAAACATTAAAAAAATAAAATTGGTATAGATTGTGTTTGTCGATCTGTTCTACAAATGATTTCGTAGGGGACGATGCCCACATCGTCCCGTTACAGACGCAACGATTTGCTATAAATATCGTTTCGTTCTTGTGCAGATGGTCGGGACGATGTAGGCATCGTCCCCTACAATATACCAATAACGTTTTGAAAAATCGAAAGGAGAGATAATATGCAGCTTCCCGAAGAATTTAAAGAGCGAATGAAGAGTCTTCTCTGCGAGGATTATGATAGATTTATCTCTTCCTTCGAGGACAAAGATGCAGTCCGAGCGCTGAGAGTCAATACTCTTAAGGCGGACAAGGCAAGCTTTTGCGAAAAAACCTCCCTCAACCTGACTCCTCTTTCCTTCGTTGAAAACGGCTTTATTTTCGACTCGGAAAAGGTTGGAGCAGACCCCCTTCATCATGCGGGAGCATATTACGTGCAGGACCCCGGAGCAATGTGCTCCGTTGCGGCTATCTCCCACGTTATGCGCCCCGATATGCGAGTTCTTGACCTTTGCGCCGCCCCCGGCGGAAAGTCTACTCAGCTTCTTGAGTATCTCTCTGAGGGATACCTCGTTTCAAACGAGATAGACCGTAAGAGATGCCGCATCCTCCGCTCCAATATGGAGAGAATGGGCGCTGTCCGCGCAACTGTTACCAATACTGATAGCGAGGATATTGCAAATTCCTTTGGCGGAATTTTCGATCTTGTTGTTTGCGATGCTCCCTGCTCAGGCGAGGGAATGATGCGAAAATACGATGAGGCAGTCACCGAATGGAGCGTTGAAAACGTTCTTATGTGCGCCTCCCGCCAGAAGGAGATACTATCAAACGCCGCAGATTGCGTTGCGGCGGGGGGCTATCTTCTTTATTCCACCTGCACCTTCTCCCTTGAGGAAAACGAAATGACGGTGGATTCTTTCCTTTCCCGCCACGGGGATTTCAAAATAGTTCCCGTTCTTGAAAGCGCAAGAGAGGCTACGGCAGACGGTGTAAACTTCGAGGGTGCACTTCACGATATGACCGAGTGCCGCAGATTTTATCCCCATATCTCAGAGGGCGAGGGTCAGTTCCTTTGCCTTATGCAAAGAGACAGCGAAGCCGAGGTCTATATCCCCAAGGCTAAGAAAAAGGGCAAGGAAAAGCCGACGGATGCCCTCACCAAAGAGGAAAAGGCGGCTGTTGAAAAGTTCTTTGCTGATAATATAGATACATCTGTGCATAGCTTTACTAAGGTTGGCGACTTTGTTATGATGTCAGACGATCTCCCCTCACACAAAACGGCACACATAGTCGGTGTTTGCGTCGGAGAAGTGATCAAGGGCAGAGTAGAGCCTCATCACCATCTGTTTTCAGCCCTCGGTGCATCCTTTAAAAGAAAGGTGTGCCTCTCCTCCGATTCCCCCGAGGCTGTCAGCTATCTTCAGGGCGAGGTTATCGACACTGCGGAGAAGAACGGCTGGTGTGCGATCTTTATCGACGGATGCCCTGTCGGTGGCGGTAAGATCGTTGACGGCAAGGTGAAAAACCATTATCCCAAGGGACTCAGACTTCTTAAATAAGGAGACTACATAATGACATACGAAAATAACGAATTTGATTTTGCAAGACATCTTCTTATCCCCGGCGAGAACATTCTCTGGAAGGGTAAGCCCGAAAAAGGAACAGTTTTCACAAGACAGGATATTGTAATGATACCCTTCAGCATCTTCTGGTGCGGATTTGCCTTCGTCTGGTTTTTCGGAGCCCTTGCTGCCGGCGGACTTTTTGCACTGTTTGGCATTCCCTTCATACTTGTAGGTCTTTATCTTGTTGCCGGAAGATTTTTCATAACAGCACATCTGAGAAAAAACACAGCCTACGTTATAACCAATAAGAAGATCATCAGAAAAAAGGGTAAGAAGATCGATATGATCGAGATAGCGACCCTGCCTCCTATGCATACAGAGCTTCACAAGGACGGATGCGGAACAATCACATTTGGCGAGCCTACCTATTCATACCGCTCAGGCCGCTCAAGAGGCTACGTTGAGCCTGCATTCTCCCTTGAGAATATTGCAAACGTTGTTCAGATCCAGGCCCTGATCGCAGGCATACAGGTTTGATTACATTTAATATAAAGAAAGGGCGACCATTGGTCGTCCGCTTGCTGAAAAAACATTCACCGTGTTCTTTCGGTATGCAGGCGGACGACCGATGGTCGCCCCTA
>JAZUAR010000099.1:0-1685 GCA_045638055.1 Candidatus Avispirillum sp. | reverse complement strand
GAATGGAGATTATTATGAAAAACAATCTTGAAAACGAACAGAATGAATCTGTCAATATGAATACGAACGAGACGATTGAAACTGTGGATAACACTGCTGAAACTGCAGAGGCTCCCGCTCAGAATAAAAATCCCTACGAGGAGCTGTTTACTCCCGATGAGATTAAACTTATCGAGGACTATGCTGGAAAGATAAATATTACAGATGAAAGCATCCTTGCCGGCTACGGTGCGGCGGTGCAGAAAAAAGCTTCCGATATCGTAACCGCGGCGTCTCTCGGAGCCGCAGTAAGAGACGGCAGTACTGCTGTCAGCACCATGGAGGAGCTTGTAAGACTTATCGAAGACATGGAGTCATCCGAGGGCGAAAAAGCAGGTATACTGGCTATATTCAAGACAAAAGGCGGAAAGCTTGAGATTCTGAGCGAAAAATTTGAATTGGCTGAACCTGTTGCCGATGAGGTGAGCCTTGTTCTTGACAGTGACAAAGAGTTATTCTTAGCTGATGCAAAGCTTTTCGGTGAGCTTTACGAAACCTGCCTTAACTGTATCAAGGAGATGACCATGTATATCGCGGCGGGTAAAATGAAGCTTAATCATGAGAGAAACGTTACTCTTATGAAGATATGCGAGTTTGCAAAGAAAAGCGGAGAGACTGCGGATATTGATGCTGCAAGTGATTTTGCCGATATGTGTCTTCGCTTCGGAGAGCGTGTAACATTGCTTGAGCAGATAAGGTCCTATATCATGCAGGCGGCGCCCCGTATTATGCTTGTAAGAAATAACTGCGCGGCAATGTGTGAGATGATAGGTGAGATCAACTCTAACGCTTTGAACGTATGGAAGCGCCATGCAGCATCTGCTCTCGGTATCGATAAGGTGGGCAGTGCTGTAAAAATGCCCGGCAGTGCGTTTGACAGAGAGTTCCTCAGTACCATCAATACTGAAATGATAGACTTCATGGGTTCAGTTATAGAAAGATACAAAAAGGTTGGAGAAGAAAGAGCAGGTGTAGAGGCGGACCTTCGTACAATCGAGAGCGAGCTGAAGCAGAAGCTGTTGAGTATTGTAAATTTAAAATAAAATACTGTAGTTAAAAAAAGAACGTAAGAGAAAGGAACAGACGGGAAATGACAAGACGCAGAAAGAACGGATGGATTATCAAATATTTTGTAATGGCGCTTATCACGGCGATGTGCCTTGCTACTGCAGCTATGGCAGCATATCCTTCGCACAAAGATCTTATCAGCGATGCGGCTGTGATTCTTGACGAGGGATGCGAAAACGGTGTCAAGGCGGCGACTGCAAATCTTCAGAAGAACAGAAACGCAAGTATTGCGGTATGCACGGTTCTCAATACTGAGGGTACTAATGTAGGCGACTATGCGAGAGTTCTCTTCGAGAAGTGGCGCGTAGGTCATGGAGTTTTACTCCTCGTGGTTGTTGAGACGGATGATTTTTACGCGGTACAGAGCAACTCCATCGTGAACGTGCTCACCGCGGACAAGCTTTCCGAGATACTTAACTCCACTCTCGAGCCCAAGTTCGCTGAGAAGGAGTATTCCGCAGGCGTTCTCTCCGCGGCAAACGCCCTCTCCACCTTCCTGTCCCAGTCCCTCCCCGAGGGCTTCGGCAAGGCGGCTGAAAAGAAGGGTATGCCCATCCTCCTCAAGATCCTCCTCATTC
>JAZUAR010000098.1:0-5837 GCA_045638055.1 Candidatus Avispirillum sp. | reverse complement strand
ATTCAGCTCCGTCTGGGTGCGGGCGCATTCGTATGCGGTGAAGAAACAGCTCTTATGACAAGTATCGAGGGTAAGCGCGGCGAGCCCAGACCCCGTCCTCCTTTCCCTGCAGTAAAGGGTCTTTTTGCAAAGCCCACTATTCTTAATAACGTTGAGACATATGCTAATATCGCTCAGATCATCCTTAACGGCGCTGACTGGTTCAAGTCTATCGGTACTGAAAAGTCCTCCGGTACAAAGGTATTCGCTCTCGGCGGTAAGATCACAAACACAGGTCTCGTTGAGGTTCCCATGGGAACAACTCTCCGTGAGGTAATCGAGGAGATCGGTGGCGGTATTCCCAACGGCAAGAAGTTCAAGGCAGCTCAGACAGGTGGTCCCTCCGGCGGATGTCTCCCTGCACAGCTCATTGATACTCCTATTGACTTCGATAACCTTATCGCAGCAGGTTCCATGATGGGCTCCGGCGGTCTTATCGTAATGGACGAGGATACCTGTATGGTAGACCTTGCTAAGTTCTTCCTTGAGTTCACAGTAGACGAGTCCTGCGGTAAGTGCGCGCCCTGCCGTATCGGTACTGTTCGTATGCTCGAGATCCTCAATAAGATCACTGAGGGCAACGGCGAGATGGAAGACCTCGAAAAGCTCGAAGAGCTTGCAAACTACATCAAGTCCGCATCTCTCTGCGGTCTTGGTCAGACTGCTCCTAACCCCGTTCTTTCCACACTCCGCTTCTTCCGCGATGAGTACGTTGCTCATATCGTTGACAAGAAGTGTCCTGCAGGCGTATGTAAGAAGCTTCTCAACTTCGTTATCGATGCAGACAAGTGTAAGGGTTGTACACTCTGCTCCCGTGTTTGTCCCGCAGGGGCTATCGAGGGTAGCGTAAAGCAGCCTCACGTTATTGATACAGCTAAGTGTCTCAAGTGCGGCGCTTGTATCGAGAAGTGTAAGTTCGGCGCAATTTCTAAGCAGTAAGGAAAGGAGCAAAGTATAACAATGGAAACAAAAATGCTTAATATTAAAATTAACGGCAGAGACTATACCGTTCCTTACGGCACAACAGTTCTTGAGGCTTGCAAGCAGGCAGGCATCGAGATCCCCACTCTCTGCTATCTTAAGGACGTTAACGAGATCGGTGCTTGCCGTCTCTGCCTCGTAGAGGTAGTAGGCGCTCGCGGTCTTGTAACAGCCTGCGTATATCCCATCGAGCGTGAGGGCACAGAGATCCTTACAAACACAGAGAAGGTTAAGGCTGCACGCAAGATGAACATTCAGCTCGTTCTCTCCGCACACGAGAAGAAGTGCCTTTCCTGCGTACGCTCCAAGACCTGTGAGCTTCAGAAGTATGCTCACGACTTCGGCGTAGAGGAGGATTACTTCTCCTCCAACGATGAGAAGATGCCTATCGACGATTCCAGCGTATCCATCATCCGTGACCCCAACAAGTGTATCCTTTGCCGTCGTTGCTCCGCAGCTTGTAACAAGCTCCAGGGCATCGGTGCTATCGGTGCACAGAACCGTGGTTACGACACAGTTATCGGCTGTGCATTTGAGGGTGATCTCGCAAACACATCCTGTATCAACTGCGGTCAGTGTATCGTTGCTTGTCCCGTTGGCGCTCTCTATGAGAAGGACGATACTCAGAAGATCGTTGACGCTATCAACGATCCCACAAAGCACGTTGCTATCTGCTGCGCACCCTCCGTTCGTGCACAGATCGGTGAGTGCTTCGGCTACGAGCCCGGCACAGACTGCGAGGGCAAGATGGTAGCAGCTCTCAAGGCTCTCGGCTTTGACGGCGTATATGATATGAACTTCACAGCAGACCTCACAATCATGGAAGAGGCATACGAGCTTCTCGGCAGAATCCAGAACGGCGGCGCTCTCCCCATGATCACATCCTGCTCACCCGGATGGGTTAAGTTCTGCGAGCACTATTTCCCTGAGATGACAGACAACATTTCCACATGTAAGTCTCCTCAGCAGATGTTCGGTGCTATCTACAAGGCATTCTTCGCAAAGAAGATGGGCATCGATCCTAAGGATATCGTATTCGTTTCTGCTATTCCTTGTACAGCTAAGAAGTTCGAGGTTGGCCGTGACGGTCAGTCCAACGACGGTATGGCTAACGTTGATATCGCAGTAACAACAAGAGAGCTCGGCAGACTCATCGAGGGCTCCGGTATCAACTTCAAGGCTCTCAAGGATGAGAAGTTTGATTCTCCCGTAGACATCGGCTCCGGTGCAGGCGTTATCTTCGGTGCAACCGGCGGTGTTATGGAGGCAGCTCTCAGAACTGCTGCAGAGGTTATTCTCGGCACAACTCTTGAGAAGGTTGACTTCGAGGACGTAAGAGGTACAGAGGGCATTAAGTTCGCAGAGTACAAGCTCGGCGAAATGACAGTTCGCGTTGCAGTTGCTTCCGGTACTGCAAATGCTTCCAAGCTCCTCAAGGGCATCCAGTCCGGCGAGTATAAGGCAGACTTCATCGAGATCATGGCTTGTCCCGGCGGCTGTGTAAACGGCGGCGGTCAGCCCATCCAGCCTGCAAGCGTTCGTAACTCCATCGATCTTCGTGCAGTTCGTGCAAAGATCCTTTACGATGCAGATGCAGCACTCGAGCTCCGTAAGTCTCACGAAAACCCCATCGTTAAGATGGTATATGATGAGTTCCTCGGCGAGCCCAACAGCCACACAGCTCATGAGCTTCTCCACACTCATTACGTAAAGCGCGGTCTTTAATTTGTAAAAATTAATTGGTAAATAAGAATAGGTGGTCCTCGGACCACCTATTTTTATTTGCCTTTTTTGCAAAAAGGCGGTGGACGCAAAACCTTTTTTGAAAAAAAGGTTCTGCACTCCAAAAAACTTTAAAAAGGGCAAATAAGAGTATACAAGATATGCGATATTGATATTCTGTAGGGGAGCTGCTTGCTGCTCCCGCATTTATTCTCTCATTTTAAGAGGATTCCCGATTCGCGACAAGAAAATTTTGTTATAATTTTTATCTTTTTTGGACAAATTTGCTATTTTGTGTATTGATTTTTTTTTTTTTTGGTATTATGTTGTAAACAGAAAGGAGTGTTTACAATGAAAAACAACTTTACTTTTTTAGCAGCGTGGTTTCCGACACTTTTGATCGCATCTATGGTGACGGCTCTTTTGTCCGGTACGTTACAGATGATGATTAAATTTATGGTGCCTGATAATTACAGTCTACAATACTTTATTGTGTATGCGATAGTAACCGTTATAATTTGTGTATCGCTTGCTTCGGTTTCGGCAAAGCTCGGCTCTGAGTTGAATAAAGGATCAAAAGAAACTTCAACAGGCGTTCCCGTTATCAATATGGCGATCTCTGCAGTAATCTACGTAGTTCTTTACATAATTATGAAGGGCAGAGCATTGTTCATATTCTATCTGTTTCCCGGTGAAATGTGCCTTTCCAATTGTGTTTTGGGAGAGCGGGCAGCCTATGCTCCTATATCTGAAAAAATAATCTTTTCTGTTTTGCAATTTGGCATATACTTTGCTGTTTCAATACTGTTCTATATGTTGGCTAAAAAGAAACAGGAAGGCAGTGAGGGAACTAAGAAGCTCAGAGGTGAAAAGAAAAAGTCAAATAACAGATTTGGAATAGATATTGATATTTGATAATTTAAAGCGGCATCCGAAAGGATGCCGCTTTGCTTTTACAACTCTTTTATGAAGTTTTTTGAGAGTGCAGAGAACTTTTTTCAAAAAAGTTCTTTGCAAAATAACTAATCAACATAAAATTCTTCCATCGTATCAAGGCAGATACAGCCGAGGGGGCTGCCGTATACTGCGCCGCAATCGATGACGATGTGGTTATTCTTTTTATATATTTTTCCTGTATAGCTTTCGTCGATAAGGGCGGTGGGGGTATGGCCTGTCACGATATATTTGTCCTCGAAATAGGTTTTATCGTATTCTGCCTCGCCAACGATGTATTCGAGAAGGGAAAAGCTTTCGGGGTCCAACATCTTTTCCTTTTCGGGTACTGTATGGGATAAGAAGAATTTGCGCTCTCCTACCTCGATCTCCTGAAAATAGAAGAAGGTGGAGATATATGAAAGAAGGAGCTTCTTTTTATCCTTTTCCAGGGAAGTGAAGGCGGTGTAGGTGGGAATTCCTCCGTCATCAAACCACATTCTTGCAATATCGGCGATCTCATCATCGGAATGTTCTTTGGTTACTGTGGGCTTCAGTAGCTTCCATGCAAGGTGATCGTGGTTTCCTCTGATGGGGACAACGTTCTTTCGTGAGAACATATCAAGAAGTATTTTGATTCCGTCGGGGCCGCGGTCAACTACGTCACCGAGTATATACAGAGTATCCTTCTCTGAAAAATTGATGCGATCAAGCATCCGTATATATTTATCGTAGCAACCGTGAAGGTCGGACATAGCGTATATCATAGCATCACCCCGCAATCTTTCTATATATTATATAACATATTACGTGTCCCAATAAGTGTACAATCTATTAACAATGTCTCTCTATTGACAAAAAAATGTAAATATGTTAAAATGTTATTTGTAAACAAAGTGAACTAATTTCAATGGAGATGCCGATTTGAAGGATAGAAACCAAGCTGAAAATCTGCTGGCTTCCTGGGTGAAGCTTTCGGGAATCATAAAAAACTCGCGAATAACCAAGGGCCTTATGTATAATGAGGCTGTGGTCATGTATATGCTTTATAAAAGCTATGAAAAGGACAGCGAGAGTATGGTTTCCATAAAGGAAATAGTTGAAGAAACGAAAATGCAGAAATCCCTTGTCAACAGAACTGTCAATTCTCTGGAGGAGAAGGGGCTTCTTTTGCGTTGTGAGGCTGAGGGCGACCGCAGAATGACCTATGTTAAGTGTGTGGCAGGCAGCCTTGAAACCTTTTTGAAGGTTCACGAGGAATCCCTCAGTATTGCCGAGGGTATCATTGATATTATCGGTGAGGAGGATGCGGAGGCATTTATAAGAATAGTATCAAAGCTTCTGGCATCTGATTATACAGTAAACTAAATTAATTTTATATAAAGGAACGATAATAATGGACAAAAAGTATGAAGCCCTGTTTACCCCTTGGAAAATAGGCAATGTAGAGATCAAAAACAGAATCGTAATGTGCCCCATGGGCGGCACAAGCCTTTTCGGTTGGTTTGAGCTCAGCGGCTGTCACTTTGATAAGGAGGCTGCAAAGCTTTTCCTTGAAAGAGCGAACAACAACGTTGGTCTTATCATCCCCGGAATCGCGCCCCTTCGCGACACCTTCTTCGGAAAGTGGCTCTGGCAGAACCCCAAGATGTTTGAAGATCTGAAGGAATTTATGGATGAGATCCATAAGACAGGCGCAAAGCTCTTCATTCAGCTCACAGCAGGCATGGGCCGCTCCTGGGCTATCACAGAGCTTGTTGCTCCCCTTCATAAGAATAAGTTTACAAGAGCGCTTGTAAAGCCTATTATCGATACAAGCCACGAGCTTGCTTGTCCCTCCCCCCAGCCCTCCAGATGGGCACACGATATTATCTGCCCCGAGATGACAAAGGAGCAGATCCACGAGATCATCGAAGCATTTGCAAAGACTGCAAAGCTTTGTAAGGAGGCAGGTGTTGACGGCGTTGAGGTACACGCAGTTCACGAGGGCTACCTTCTTGACCAGTTTGCAATCGAGTTCTTCAACAAGCGTACAGACGAGTACGGCGGAAGCTTTGAAAACCGCTACCGCTTTGCCGCTGAGGTTGTTAAGGCTATTAAGGAGGCCTGCGGTGATGACTATCCCGTATCTCTCCGTTACTCCGTTGAGTCCAAGATGAAGG